>JAIFLS010000123.1 GCA_020048935.1 bacterium
CAGCGGGGTTGCCCACACAGAAGACGTCTCGGACTCCCGGTGATAATAGAGCGGCGCGACGGCATTCCAGCGTGCCGCCGTGGCGGCATTCCCACCTTTCTGGAATACCGGGGTCAGCAGCGTGCCGGTGGCCGACTGGCGGTACCACAGCGGGAACAGGTAGGACGACAGCGGATGCGTGCCGCTGCTGAAGCGCGACAGTCCGCCCAGCAGGTAAAGATCCGTCCGGGACTTCTGCTTGCGCTGCCAAGCCAGTGCAGGGGGGACAACCGTCAGCCGGTCTTCCGGCGATTCCATGAAACGCATATAGAATGGCGTGATCAATCGTCCGGATCCATCCACCGCGCGCGACCCGCCGCCCAGCAGGGTATAGAACGAGCTTTTCTCCGGCGACCATTGCCGCCAATAGAGCGGAAGTAGCCAGTTGTGCCCGCTAACCTTCCCCTTTTCCCTGTACCAGAGCCCCAGCGCCGCTACCTGCGACGAGCCTTCCGGCCCGTGGCTCCAGCCGCCGAGCATCGGTAGCAGCCAGCCGTAACCGGTCGATCCGTCACGACCGTTGCCACCTAGCAGCGTATGCAGGTAACGCTCGCAAGGACTGTTCATGTGCGCATACAGCGGGAATACCCACGAGCCGCGAACCTGCTGCAACGGGGTGGCATAGGTACCAAGGGGCAGGGAGTAGAACCAGCGATTCCCATCGGATTGCCGCCCCTGCCAGAAAAGCGGGAATACGCGGTTCTTGTCCTGGCGTGGCCCGCGTTCAAACCGGGCCAGCGGCCAGACCAGATGCAACACCTTCCGCCGCGGACCATCCTTGCCGCCGGGGCGTGAATATATCCAAAGCGGGAAAAGTGAATTGCAGCCGTGCGATTCCGTGACCGGATGCCCGAAGTGCCAGTACAGGGGAAACCCGACGAGGTAGTCATCACCCCAGAAAAACGGGAAGAAGCGATAGTCCTCGTGTTGGGAATCAAACCGCCCCAGCGGCCAGAGTACGTTGTGCACCTTGTGTCCGGATTCCAGTCCCGTGACCTTGTACAGCGGACGGACCGCCAGATGATCCGGCGTCTTCTCGAAGATCGGCCAGAGCACGGACAGTGCGGGTGCCCGGTAATAGACAAACGGCCAGAGCGCCACACGGTCCTCCACCGGCCCCGACCGCTGCTCCCATTCGCCCGAGTAGAAGGGTGTCCCCTTCATCGCCTGCGTGGCACAGCCCCCGCCAGCCACCACGAGCACCGCCATCACACAGGCCTGTCGCACCCAATTCCTTAGGCTCATCGTAGAACTCCCTTGTTATCAACGTGTCCTGTCAAGAAATGCGCCCAGGCTGTGGGCTAGGGGCTAGGCGTTAGGGGCTAGGCGTTAGGGATTTTCTCATTCCTAGTTCTCTGCCTCCATCCACTAGCACCTAACGCCTGGTCCCTACCCCCTCGCCTCCTAGCCCCTCCTAGCCATCCCGCTAACCCCTAACGCCTAGCACCTAATCCCTAGACCCTATTCCCTTCCCACGCACGGCGGCGGTGCGAGTTCGAAGTCCCGCCAGTCGCCGGGATTCCCGGCGTGACCGGCCTCGGCCGCCCTGATAATGTTGACAAGCTCGCGGGCCGTGACGTAATGCAGGACCGCTCCGCCCTGCGTCATATCGCCGCTCACGGCATTCGCGATCTGTTCATGGAAGCGGCGCATGGCGGGGCCGACCACGCCAGCGCGGCTGCGCTCGCTCATGCCATGGGTATGCAGCTTGACGACGATCCATTCCGGTCGTCCAAGCACATGCACCTGCAGCCGCTGCCAGAGCGCCATGCGCGATGCCGTCGCCGGATTCGCCGATGAGATCTCGCCGTTCTCGAACCGCGGGAGAACCCCGGCCTTGCGCGAACGCCAGTTCAGCCCCAGCGGCCCCTGCACCATCAGCAATCCGCAGGCGGATTTCTGATTTCTGATTTCCGATTTCTGATTTCTGATTTTCAATGGCTGGTGCCCGCGCTCGCCGGGCCGCGGGTCGCGCCCGTAGTAGATGGCGTTCACGATGCGCGGCTGGGTCGGCGACGGGGCCGAGGGAAACGTGAGATCGGCGTAGCAGCCGGTCTCGCGCAGGATCGCGAGTTCCTGGTCCACCCCGCACCAGTCGCCATCGGGGCGCGCATTACACAGGGCCCAGTTGCCGTGGACAAAGGCATAGCGCGCGTCGCCGTCCGCCGTCCGTCCAAGCAGACCATGCCGCCGCGCATAGGTCTCGCGACATGCATCGAGCTTCTTCCGCAAACCCTCCGCGGTATCGGCGCGATGATGCAGATGCAACTCGACCTCGCCGTAGCCATCCCGGCAGAAGCCCGCCAGACAATCCAGGCAGCCAGGGTCATATTCATCCCAGGGGTAGAAGACCGAGTGGCGCGGGGAAAAGCCGTCGGCATCGCGCAGGCCCTGCACACAGGCCGCATAATCCGTACACCACGCCTCTACCGCCGCGCGTGCCGCGGACGGGGTGGCTCCGCCGGTGATGCTTCCGTCCGCGAGGATCGTGCGCTGGAAGGGCTCAAAGTGGTCGGCGATGCACAAGAGCACATGCCGCGGGCCGGTCGTCCGCCGACGACGGCCGACCGATGCCAGATAGCCCCACAGCCATTGATCCATTCCCCGCAACATCCGTCCTCCCTCGTCAGTGCCAATACTTGATCGCCCTTGTTTATAACTTCAAATCATTTCAACGCCCAACATCCAACGCCCAATAATCCAAGGAAAGGCTCCCAACTTGGGCGTTGGTTGTTGGATGTTCGATTCGCTTTTTATCACCCCATCCCGGTGGAACCGCTCCAGTTAAGCTTGCGGCGAAGCACGCTGAAGTAGTCGTAATCCGGCAGATGCAGGAAACGCACATGGCGTTCACCGCGGCGCACCTCGACGATGTCATCGCTTTTCAGTTCCCGGCCGACCTGCCCGTCAACCGATAATCGCAGATCGTGCAGCGCGGCACAGACTCGCACGCGGATGACGGTCCGATCCGGCAGGACCAGGGGACGGGAACTGAGCGTATGCGGGCAGATCACCGAGACGACAAAGGCATGGGTATCGGGCAGCATGATCGGGCCGCCGGCCGAAAGGCTATGCCCGGTACTGCCGGTCGGAGTCGAGACAATCAAGCCGTCGCAGACATAGGTAGTCACCAGGCTGTCGCCCGCGCTGACCTCGAGTCGCACCACGCGCGAGGAGGCCCCGCTGCTGATCACGACATCATTCAGGGCGCAATACTGCCCGACCACGCCGCCCGCCGCCCGCACCACGCATTCCGCGACGCTGCGTTCCGAAACCCGGTAGGTCTCATCACGCAGACAGCGCAGCGCCCGTTCCATATCCTGCTCCGAAACGCTGGTCATGAACCCGAGCGAGCCGATATTCACGCCGATCAAAGGCTTGTCGAGGCCGTGCAGGCTGCGCACCGCCGCCAGCATCGTGCCGTCGCCCCCCAGAGCCAGGACGGCATCCACCGAGCCGAACCCCTCACCGCCGGCAATCACGGAAGATCCCGGCAGCAGCGCCGCGGTTTCCGCCGTGGCCGAGAGCGAGAGGCCAAGCGACCCGGCCAGTCCGGCCAGCCGTTCCAGCACCGCCGCCGCCCGCGGTTTTCCCGTATTCGCGATCACCCCCAGATGTTGCATGCCCCCTCCTGAATCATTATCGTTCGTCATTATAGCCACAAAATGCACAAAAGAGACAAAAATAGAGGTATACGAACTACCACAAATCCCGAATTCCCTTATGTGATTTTTGTGCCTTTTGTGGCTATTACCTGATTCTCCCCCGTGTACTCGTCTCGCTTCTTAAGGTTTTCTCCACCACCCCAGGAACTCCACATTGCCAGCGGGGCCGATCACGGGGGATTCCATCACCCCGAGCCAGTCCAGACCCAGCGTTTGCATGCCGAAATCACGGATCCGCTGCACCACCGCCTCGCGTACAGCCGGGTCGCGCACAACCCCGCCTTTCTCCACCTGCTCCCGCCCGGCCTCGAACTGCGGCTTGATCAGCGTCACCATCTCACTCCCTGCTGGCAGCAGCGCTGCCACGGGCGGCATGACCAGTTCCAGCGAAATGAACGAAACGTCAAACGTGGCAAACGACGGCACGAAAGGCAGATCCCGAGCCTGCAGGTAGCGGGCATTGAACTGCTCAATCACCGTGACACGCCCGTCCTGGCGCATCTTCCAGTGCAATTGCGCGGTCCCGACATCCAGCGCGATCACATGCGCGGCCCCATGCTGTAGCATACAGTCGGTAAAACCACCCGTCGAGGCCCCGACGTCCAGACATACGCGCCCGGCGACATCCAGGAGGAAATGCCCGAAGGCCGCCTCCAGCTTGTCGCCACCGCGACTGACAAACCGGGCGGAAGCCTTGGCCTCTATCCGTGCATCCGCCGCCACCCGCTGCCCCGCCTTGGTGTGCGGATGACCATCCACCAGCACCTGGCCGGCCAGGATAAGCCGCTGCGCCTGCTCGCGGCTTTCCGCCAGCCCGAGTTCGGCCACCAGCACATCCAGCCGCTCTTTACGTATTCCTGCCACAGCCTGCTCCCACCGGTTCAACCCGCCGCCACCGCCATTCCTGCCAACCCGCCACCATGAAACCATAGGGCGAAGCGCCGCGCAACGCAAGGCCGATCACACCTGTTCCCGCAACCGGGCGCATCTGCGAATCGTTGCAACTCTTAGAGGAGAATAGCTAATGTGGAATATTTCATAATCCTAATCCTAATCGTAATCCTAATCGAACACGTACTGCAAATTCACTGGCCATGGTCACTCCCGATCATCGTCTTGCCTCGTGCCCCGGGAACATCCTCCACGAATCGAGGCAGGCAAAGCCCGCCGACGCTTGTCCGCAACTCCTCCTGAAGCGCGATCGCCACATTCCTCTCAACACGGAAATGGGAAATGCCGCTGACGGGGTCGCACTGGAACACATAGTACGGGCGGACACGGCAACGCTGCAGGCGGCAGCACAGTTCGCGCATGATTTCAAGCCGGTCATTCACGCCGCGCAGCAGAACGGTCTGGTTCGAGACCGGGATGCCGGCATCAACCAACCGACCGCAGGCGGCCACCGCCTCTGGCGTCAGCTCGCGCGGATGGTTGAACTGTGTGTTCAACCAGAGCGGACGATGCCGCCTTAACATCCCGGCCAGTTCGTCGTCGATCCGCATCGGAAGAACGACGGGCACACGCGAACCGATTCGGACGACCTCGACATGCGGGATCGCGAACAACCGAGATAAAAGGTCGTCCAGCACATCAGTCTCCAGCAGCAGCGGGTCCCCCCCGGAAAGCAGAACCTCGCGCACGCCCGGATGCGCCGCCACATAGGCCAGGGCCGCATCGTGTGCCAGTAGTGCCAGGTGGCGAGGACCATCCAGCGTGTTCTTGCGCGTGCAGTGACGGCAAGTCATCGCGCAATCGGTCGTCACCACCAGCAGGACCCGATCCGGAAAACGGTGCACCACCCCCGGAACGTCCGCACCAGACACCTCGCGGTACGGATCATCACAGCCTGCCGGATCATCATCAAGCTCACGGGAATCGGGAATGCATTGGAGACGGATCGGATCCTGCTTATCAGACCAGTCAATCAGCCCCAGGTAATACGGGACGGCCCGGAACCGGTATCGCGCGACCACATGCCCGAGCACACCCTTGTCAAACACCTGTCCACGGGCCTCCAGCAGCGCGGCCAGCGCGCGATGGCCTTCAATCCGGTTCCTCCACTGCCAGCGCCAGTCGGTCCAGCATGCGGGGGGCAATTCACTATTGATGGGGCCAGGCATGGGGTACTCCGCGTCAGTGGTCCGAATCCGCCATCGTGATAGCGTGATGCAAATGAAGATGCAACGATAATCCACCGAAAGTTTTGCTTGTCAGTTTTTAGAATTCAGGATTAAATAAGAACCTACTAATGATTAGCGCTGGATTTTAGATGCCATTCTCGTTTGCCCAGTCTGTTGGCATGTATCCTGCGCTTTGGCCAGTGTGCGGTTTTCGAATAGGGACCAGTGGATGGATCAGCTTCAGGAAAGAGTGCAAACTCATGTCTTTTGCGGAATTTAAAAAGCGGATGAAGAAGGGCCCCTCCGAGGTCATTGGCATCGACTTCGGCAAGACCGCCACGAAAATCGTCTGCCTCCACAAGAACGGCGATGAGCTCGTAATGACGGGCGCGGAATTGCTGCCAGCACTGGCTCAAGGTGGCGGTTTTTCGGTCCCCTCTAGGCTGAAGGCCCGCTATGCGGCGCTCGCCGTCAGCAGTGAATCGGGCACGGCCAAACTGCTGACCTTCCCCGGCACCATTGAGGCCGACTTCGAGAAGCACCTTGCGCGCAACATGGGCATGGAGGCTGGAACCGACGACCGCATGGCCTACCGGGTTATCAACGAAGGCTCGGGGCGCATCGAGTCCCGCGTCCTGGCCGCCGCGATTCCGGAAGCGGATGCGGGACCGGTCATGCAGCTATTCCAGACCGGCATCCCCGCCCCATGCAGCCTCGAACTGGCGCCGCTGGCTGCCCTTACCGCGTTCGAGGCCGGGCCGGTAATCAGCAGTCCGACCCCCGCAGCCGGCCTGATCGACTTCGGGACGGCATCCAGCACCCTTTCTATTTTCTACAAGAAATCACTGGTCTTGCTCAGGCGGTTCGACTTCGGTACGCGCAAGCTGCTTGAACGGATGACATCCACCCTGCATATCGACGAGAATACTGCCCTCAACATCCTTTCCGACAATGCCTTTGACATCTCGGAAATGATCGCCGAGATCATGAGTCCTCTCTCCAGTCAAGTGATCGTCTCGCGCGATTTCATCGAGCGGCGCGAGAACTGCAATCTCAAGCAACTGCACTGCATCGGCGGACTGACGTCAGCGCCTTCGGCTATGCAAGAACTTCAACGCGCACTGAACATCGAGATCAAGACCTTTGATCCCTTCACGATCCCAGGCTTGCAGACGGCCGCGGTCGACGGCATCAACTCCAGCCTTCAGCACTGGCGCTTTGCCGCCGCCATCGGCGCGGCACTGGGAACGCTTCAGGAGGAACCATGAGCCTGAGGGTCAACTTGATCAGGGAACCGGAACAACGCAGCGGCAGCAGGCTGAACGTCAAATCGGTTGCCCGCATCGCCAGCATCGTCATCCCCGTGTCCCTGGCGCTGCTGGTTTCACAGCGGGCTCTGAGCAGTTTCATGCTCAGCAGCCAGCTCAGCATTCTCGAGTCGCAATGGAGCGCGGTCGCGCCCAAGCAGAAAATGGCGATCAAGCAGGCGGCCCGGTTGAACTTCAACAAGCAGACACATAAGGAACTGGAGGGATGGGCAGCCGCCAGACCCGACTGGAACCAGGTCCTGGCGGCCATCATGCAAGCCGTTCCCGACACGATCCAGCTCACGGCCCTGCGGGTTACGCTTGCCGATAAGGCAGACAGCCCTCCGCCTCCTGCCGTCCCTCAGCCTCCTGCCGGTCCTCAGCCTCCTGCCAGCCCTCCGCCTCCTGTCGGCACTCCGCCTCCTGCCGGCGCGCCGATCCGTGACTACCAGCTATCCATTGAAGGGGTCACGCGTGTGCAGCAGTCCATGCAGGCCGTCCAGACGCTAGAAGAAAACCTCGGCAAGCACCCGCTGCTGAACCCCTTGTTTAAAACCGTAGAAGTGGCGAACTTCGCGGCCGACAGCGCATCCAAAGATGAGTTAAGCCGGGTTTTCACGATTCAGTGCCAGTTCAAGACACTACCCCCCAAGGAGACGCCTTGATCAGACTTCCTGACAATCCTGCTGATCGCAAGAAGGTCTTGGCCGCCATGGCAGTGGGAGGGCTTGCCTTGCTGTATGTTGCATTCACCTTCGGCCTGCAGCCTTACCGTGCCTCCGTGAGCGCCAGGCGTGCACGGGTTGCCGAACTGGAGAACGAGATCTGGCGCGCGCAGAAGGACCTGGCCGCGATCGACCGGGTGCGCGAGCAGAACAACGAGATCGTCGCACAGATCCTTGTCGCATCGGAACAGGATCGACACATCCTGCGCCCGAGCCTTGGCAATTACCTGCTGGTGGCCACCGATGTGATCAACCGGGCGGCAGCCGGAATGGACATCCAGGTGGATACGATCAACGAGCTGCCCCGTGTAGAGCCTGTTGGCCCGAAGAAGAGCGGAGGGACCAAGCCCGAGCTTCCGCCAAAACGATTTGAACCCTACTCCGTCAACGTATCCGCAACCGGTGGGCTGCACGAGCTGGCACGATTCCTCCAACGTCTTGAATCCGGTAATCCTTATGCGACCGTCACCCGCCTGGTCGTGATGGAACAATCCGAAAAAAACACCGAGAAGCATTTCATCAGCCTGCATCTCCAGTGGCCGACCTGGGCGGACGAGGGACACCCGCAACGGCTTCAGGCGGAAATCATCGCCGATGAGGAGCGCCAATGAGAACCATCCTTCAATCCGTTCTGGTTTTCGCGTTCATGCTCGAGGCGGGCTGTGCCCTAGCATCTGACGCCCCCCCGCCATCCGCCACTGGCATCGACCTGCAAGGCGAGGCGTTCCGGTCACTGCGTGATCCATTCTGGCCGGTGGCTTTCAAACCCGTTTCAGAGTCGGAAAAAATCGAGAACAGCAAGATTGACGACCTGCGGGCCAAGATCAGCTGGCCTGCCCTGCCGCTGCGCGGCGTGACCCACGCAGGCGGAAAGAACTATGTTGCCGTCATCGAGGGAATCGGCCTGGTGGAGGCCGGCGATATTGTCGTCAAAGAACAGGATTCATTGATTTACCGTTGGAGGATTGATAAGGTTACCAGCGTCGGGATCAGCAGCACACGTCTTGACGTGACGGAAAAGGGCGACCATTGAAGTCGTGCAGATGCCGGGCTTGCCTCGGTTGGCAGGGGAAACGAAAACGAGAAAGTGGAGTGAGCATATGAAATTCGAAGCGTATATCCTGGTGTTTATGCTTGTTGCCCCGTTCAGCATATCCGCTCAGCAGAGCCAATTACCCCCGGAACTGGCTGAACTGGATGCGGCCATGATGGCCGCCGCGAAAGCAGATACCAACGCTGAACCGGATGCTTTGACGGCCACCGTCACCCCCCCCCAGCCGATGCCGGAACCGTCGGACGAAGCAATCCCTGTCCCCTCCAATGAAGCTGCCCCTGAACCTTCGGCAGAGGCGATTCCGGCAGCGGCAGGCACAGCGGCGGAACCCGTCGTCGAACCGCCCGATCCGACCGTTGTTGATGCCGGGCTTTCCGGCGAGACGTCTGAATTCACCGCGCTACCTGTCGCGCCGGTGGTGGCGGACAACATGACCGGAGCAAGCACGGGGGAAGACCTGATCACGATTGCCCTTGATAATGTGGAACTGATTGATGTCGTCCGCATGTTCAGCCGGATCGCCAATGCCAACATCATTGCCACGCCGAGCAACCTGACCGCGAGAGTGACCGCCAACCTGGACAATGTCGCCTGGCGTCCGGCGCTCTCCTCCATCCTGGCCCAGAACAACCTCTCGTTGATCGAAAAACCGCAGGGATCCGGGGTTTACAGCATCACCCAGCAGGCTGCCGATGCCCCGGAGCCGATGATTGTAGAGACCATTTTCCTCGATTACACCACCGTCGAAGAAGTTTTTCCCGTGATCGAGCGGATGCTTGCCGGACAGGGCTCGATCTCCACGTTTCCCTCGCGCAACGCGATGGTGATCCGCAGCACGGAAAGCAAAATGAGCGAGATCCGTTTTGTCGTCAAGGACATCGATATCCAGAGTCAGCAGGTCTGTATCGAGACCCAGTTCATGGAACTGACCGACAGTGCCGTCAAGCAGCTCGGCATCCGCTGGGACTCGCTCGAGGGCCTCGGCGTCGGATTGCAGGCCGGACCGTTCGTCCAGAAGGACGAGAAGACGCGGGTAACCAGCAGCGATGACCGCATGAGCCGCGCGGATCGGCGGTCCGACAGGGATGACCTTAATGAGAACTACGACATGTTCGGCAACCAGATCCAGGCGGAAACCGTGGCGATCGTCGAACGTCCGGACGGTTCGTTCGTGGAAACCTCAAGCATCGAGCCGACCCGCGAGATCACGCGTGCCGTAGACCTCACGCAGGATGTCACCTCCGACGTCGCCGACACCTTCACGCGGTCTATAACCGAAAGCAGCGCCGCCATACTGAACGTGGACAGCCTGAATCTCGTCCTCAGCGCGCTCAAGAAGACCGACGGGGTAAGCATCGTTTCCAATCCGAAGGTGATTGTCGCCAACGGAACCACGAATGCATTTTTCCGCGTCGGCCAGCGCGAACCGATCATCACCCAGACCATACGCCGCGGCACCACCGAAAGCCCGGGCGACGAGATCACGGCCAAACTGGACACCTCCACATCGACCGAATACATCAAGAGCGGCTACCTTCACACCGGCATCGAGCTGCGGGTTGTTCCAACTGTCAAGATCGATAACCTGATCGAGGCTCAGATCGAACCCTCGTTGCGGCGCAAGGTTGGCGACAAGACCGTCGAGGGTAATTCTTGGCCGATCATCTCCGTCAAGGAAATCAAGACGCAGTTCACCCTGTCCAGCGGCCAGACGGTCGCCATCGGTGGCCTGACCGATAGCACCGACAGCAAGAAAACCTCGAAAATACCGCTGCTCGGCGATATACCGATTCTCGGGAAATACCTATTCTCACACACCCGCGACGAGAAGACGCAGATCGAGACGATCATCTTTGTCAGCCTGACGCTCGTGGAACCCAAGGCATTGAAGGACGATGAGGGCATTCCCCGGCGCGCCGAGCTGGTCCATAAGGCCCAGATCAAGGCCGACATCCGCCAGAGAGAGACCAATGACGAAGTCCGCCGCCTGCGCAAGGCGGCCGATGATATCGAGAAACGACACAACAACGGCACACAAGTCAAGTAAGTACAGGCGTATCAATGAAATGGCTGCAAAAGGAAAGTGCACGCTACGCGCTGCTGCTGGTTGTGCTGCTAGCCATTGCCGCCGTTGCGGTGGTCGCCACCCTCGGTTACATCGGCGATATCGTTCCTCCGGATGAGCAGTTGATTGTCGCCATCATCATCTGGGCGTTGACCATGGGCTTCATGCTGATCGCGGGCGCATTCGGTGTCTGGGCGATCCATTTTGCCGCCGAAGCCGAAAGCCTGCGCCGTCTTGGCCGCATGGTCGACGCCATGGACTACATACGCGATGGGGTCCTGGCGCTCGACCGGCAAGGGAGGCTCACCGGCCTCAATCCGGCCGCGGTCTCCATCCTCGGCGAATCCGCGCGCGGACTCCCGCTGACGCACCTCGATGCACCGGTCACCGAGCAGCAGATGCAGACGTTTCTGCACGCGGAAAGCCCGATCGAAATCGAGACGTTCCTTTCCCGCCAGGACAGCGAATCCAAGATGCTTCGTATCCGGTCCCAGCCATCAAACGGGATGCTGATTCTGCTGGTATCGGACGTGACGGCCCTCGTCCGTAAGCGCGAACATACGCGGCGCACCGCTTTCCTGCAGCTTGTAGGTCACATGGCCAAGGGTGTGGCCAATGATTTCAATGACCTGCTCTGCGGCATCTCCGGACACGCCGGACTTCTGATGCGCCAGGAGAACGGAAAGACCGATGTGCCCGCCTCCGCCAACGCCATCCAGGACTGCGCGAACCGCGGCATCCTGCTGGCCCGCCAACTCATGCAGCTTGCCGCCGAAGACAGCGGCGATATAGCCGCCACTGCCTATACCGCGCGACACATCACCAACGGCATCGACCTACTCAAGACAGGACTGCCACCCAACTGGACAATCGAATGCGATATCGATCCCGCCGTATGCCCGGTGAATATACCGCCAGTCCAGGTCGAGCATCTGGTGCAAAGCCTCGGCCTGGCCGCATCCGACAGCTTCGCCGGCAACAGCTTCCTCGCGATCCGGCTGGCTAAGCCTGACGATGCTGATCGGGCGAAGCTGGCAGGCCCCGTGGCCGCCGTGCTGACGATATCCACCTCCCCGCTGCCAAACGCGGATTTCAAACGGGTCGCCAAGGAGACGGTCTCGACCGGTGTCGTCTTCTCCGTGATCAGTGCCCTGCTCCAGCAGGCAGGCGGCATCCTGGAACGCTACACCGGCCCTAACGGGCATTCTACCTACCAGGCACTGCTTCCCGAGGCCGACCCCGCCGCCTTGACCAATGAATCCGCCGATGCGCTTGTTCTCGGTCTCGCGGCCTATATCGCCAACTGGCATATCCTGATCGATGAGGATCTCACCGGGGCGGACGACTGCATCCGCTATTTCAATCAAGCTGGCATCCGTACCCTTCATACCGGCGGCATCGCCCATATCCTCGGGACAATCGAGAACGAGCCGGATCTGGATGCCATGGCTCTCAGTGCCGGCTTGCTTGGCGATGACCAGCGCAGCCTGCTCAAAGCCATTTCCAAACTGACGCCAAAAACCGGAATTGTCCTGCAGCAGGCACTTGGCGGCGGGAATACCGCTGTCCCAGGCGTCGTCTGCGTCCCCGTACCGGTAACGCCAGACCAGTTGCTACATGCCATGATCGAGGCCCGTAGCCGCATCCGGACCTCCATCCGCTGACCCCTGCCCATCCGCCTGCACACGCCTCTTGTGATGAAAGGAATCCAGCATCGTGAAAAGGATCTGGATCACGGCATACGTCGAGACATACGCATTCACGAACGCATCCTGCTTGCAGACCAGCTTCACCCGAGCCATCTGGCAGCGAGTGGTATGCAGCAGCTGCTCCTGCATCCGCAAAATCGTCAGGGCGACCTGCTCGCGGTTCCCTTGCGCATCCAGGAATATATTCCGGTAGACGGCCTCCGCCAAATCATCCGGCGGCATGAGCGGGTTGACCCCGGCGAAAAAGCGCTGGTATTGATGCCCGACCTCGCAGTACTGCGTGACACTGAGAATACAGATGAACTTCAAGGCCTCCTGCATGCTGGTCTCGACCACATTCAGGATATCGCTGCCGTCTTCCCGATACACCGCCGTCACCCGGTCGTAGGACATGTAACGGTCCACTTCCACCAGGAATGGCAGTACCGGCATGATCGCGTGGCAGATCACCGCCTGATCGCGCTCCGGGCAGATATCGCAAGGCCTGTATGCCGCCGCCGCCCGCACGGACAGCGGGATGCGGTCCGGATCGGCAAGCATTCTCCTTGTACTGTCCTCGATGAACGCCCGAGTCAACTCCATCCGGTTGCCATCCGGCCAAAGCAGATACAAGCCAGGATCAGCACAAATTGAAAAATCCACGTTTTCCATAGTTGCTCACGCGCAATCAGAAGTCAAAATAGGCGGCGGACCATGACGATGCCGGACATTATGCCAGAGCATACGTGAAAGCAAAAGCACAATCATCAGAAAAGTAATGACAAGAGAAACCATATGTGTAATATTTACACATCAAGCAAAGAAGGGAGACTTTTCATGGCAATGGTAAAAACAAAAGACGGGAAGATCGCGGGACGGCTTAAGCTATCGACATCCGAGCGTTTCGGGGCACGGCTTCGCCTCTGGCGCCGGGCCGAGGGTTTACCACTCAAACGCGTGGCCCATGACCTGGATGTGTCGGTTTCTGTCGTTAGCCAATGGGAACGTGGACTGAGGTTCCCATCGGTAAAAAACCTCGACAGCATTGCGCAGTACATGGACATCCCGGTGTGCAGCCTGCTGTACGAAGGGCAGAATGACTGCCCGCATAAGAAAAACGAATAGACAAAAAAACACCCGCCGGAAGTCTCCGGCGGGTGTTCTCTCCGATCGCCTATCATTTGATCAGGCGTCAGGAGCGTTTGTCTCGCTCGATTTCTTTTCCCGCGTGCGTTTCATTTCACCGGAGCCATCGCCTTCTCCCTTTCCGTCCCGCTTGCGCTTCATTTCCTCGCCGCGTTCCTTGCCATGCTTGCCATCCCGATTGTGAATTCCCTCGGGACGGGCATCCCGCAAGACCTCCAGGATATCCTTCTTCGTCAGGTCCTCTTTCCCCTTGAGCGCATCCAGATCCGCCAGCAACGCGGCATAGTACTCCTCGGCCTTGGCCTTGCGCTCTTCCATGTTCTTGACCATATTCTTGAGTATTTCCTCGCGCTTGGCCTCCTCCATGTCGCTATTCTTCAGCCTCTCGCCTAGCATCGCCAACCGTTTTTCCATCTCGCCGGCATGAAACGCCGAGCGTTCCTCATGCTGCTTGACGCAATGCTCGCGTACCATGGCCAAGGCTTTCTGAGCGTCTTCCTCGGCGCTAACCGCATCCATGAGCTGCTTGCGGGCCTCATGATGCTTCTGCATACGCTCTTTCATCTGCTCCCTGTGCTGTTCACGTGCCTGCTTGCGCTCTTGATTCTTCTCGCCAGCACCTTCACCCGGACTGACGCACTCGCCGTCCTTCTGCACCTGCTTGCCTGCCCCTTCACACTTGCCCTGCCCCTCTGCAAAAGCCATCTGCCCGACCAGCAACCCCGTCGCCAGCATTCCCATTGTCCCGAACCTGATTCCTGCCTTCATACAAATGCCTCCTGTTTCAACATTACCCGCCGCGCCCCCTGCGCGAACTCATGACACCAAGAACGCCCGGATGCCCCGGTTTATTGCAACGCGACCGTCGATTTGATCAATCGTCGAGAAATTCGATCAGACCCCGATCCACATCCAAGGCGACAGACTGCCCGATCAATTCCACATTCAGACGCACCTGAGCCTTACCCTTCGTGGTCGCCAGGATCCCCTCGATACCGGCAAACGCCCCCGACGTGATGACAACACGCCTCCCCTCGCGGAAGGCGGCATGGGCATCCAGCCGGGGATCCGCCTGCAAAGCCATGCGGATCTGCTCGAGATCGCGCAGCAGCGCCGCTTCATCATCGGGAACCAAGAGCCGGATCACGTGATTTGTCCTATGCAGGTGAATCCGCTGATCCGGATCGCACGCGGCAAACAGATACCCGCTGAACAAAGGCTTATGCACCGTCACCTTGCGGCGCTGGTAGATCTTGGTTTCCTCGCGCAGCGGCAGGTAATGCTCAATCCCGTTCACGACACAGACCTCCGCCACTTTTTTTTCCGTGCGAGGCCTCAAATGTAAAACATGCCAGTTCATGGGCGCGCATCCTATCTGAACATCATGCCGATGACAAGCGCGCAAGACGCCTTGCGATTTCCACTGGACAATCCGCCGTTACACTCTAAACTGCTGACCATGTTCAAACGATTCATATTGGTCATGTTGCTCGGCGGGGCTTGCCTGCCGTCCGGTGCCTCCCCGCTGCACCAGGCGGTCAGTGCCCGGGATATCGCAACTCTCGAAGAGCTGCTGGAATCCCATGTCGGCAGCGCCCTCGATGCCGTGATCGGCAATGGTGTCACCCCGTTGCACCTGGCCGCCGCCACGGATCAGGCCGATATCGCCGCCCTGCTGATCTCGCGCGGGGCCGATACCGGCGTGACCAACAGTCTCGGATTCACCCCGCTGCACTGGGCTGCCAGCCGCAATGGTGTCGAGGCCATGCGCGTAATCATCAAGGGCGGAGCGGATATCAACGCCAAGGCACGCAACAACATCACACCCTTGCACTGGGCGGCCACCAAGAACGCCGCCGCCGCTGTGACGCTCCTGGTCGAGGCCGGGGCCGACATCTCCGCCACCACCGCCATGGGCTATACCCCCCTGCATCTGGCGCTCAGGAACAACCCCTACTGCGATTCCGCCGTGCTGCTCGCCCAGGCCCGCGCAAACCAGGAGGATGCCGCTGGAATCCTGCCCAGGAACTCCGCCGCAACCGGGGTATCCGATCCCGCCGCCCCGGAGAAAACCGCACCCGGAGCACTGCCGGACGCCCCGGAACCCGCGATGGACCCCGTCACCCCCGGCATGTTCCTCAGCATTCCTATCGGCCTCGGCGATGCCCTGAGCTTTGTCTGGATGCCGCAAACCAAGGTCTGGTTCGGTAAACACGAGATCAGCAACAACCGCTTCCGTCGCTTCGACCCGCTGCATTCCAGCCGCCGCATCGAGGGGATCACACTTGACGACCCCGAACAGCCCGCCGTCTACGTAAGCTGGAACGACGCCATGGCCTTCTGCGCCTGGCTGACGACCAACTTTACCGACCGTATACCGGCCGGCTACGTTTTCCGCCTGCCGACCGAGGCCGAATGGATGATTGCCGCCGGCGCTGGCGCGATCCGCACCTACCCCTGGGGCAACGAATGGCCGCCGACCTACGGCAACTTCTCCGACCAGACCGCACGAGGCAGTTTCTCCCAGTGGCGCGGCATTGAGGGCTACAACGACGGCTATGCCGCCACCGCGCCGATCGAGGCCGCCGGCATGAACGAACTGGGCATCTTCGGAATGGCCGGCAATGTCTGGGAGTGGACACTCGACTGGCTCGATGACGCCAAGCCGGAATACAAGATCCGCAAGGGCGGATCCTGGGATTTCGACGGACAGGAAAGCCTGCGCATCAACGCCCGCGGACTCGATCGTCCGGACGCCCGCTGCGACGCCATCGGTTTCCGCCTCGTCGTCGCCCCGGCAAAGGATTAGCCCCATGCTGAACATCACGATCAATGGCGACGCACCGGCCTCGGCCCCTGATGGCACCCGCGTGCTGGATCTGGCCCCGCCTTCCCCGGACGGCCAGACGCCCTGGGTGGCGGCGCTGGTCAATAACGACCTCGTCTCGCTCACCTACCCTCTGAGCGTCAACAGCGACATCCGCTACATCACCGCCGCCAGCCCGCACGGCTGGCGAGTCTACCGCTGGTCGGTCTGCTACCTGCTGGCCAAGGCCGTAAAGGACGTGGCACCGCAGGCGGCATTCACGATCGAGCACGCCATCGGCCCCGGCCTCTATTGCACGTTCAACGGGGGCCAGGCCCTGACCCCGCCGATCCTGGCGGACATCCGGCGGCGCATGCTGGATCTGATCGGGCGCGACCTGCCGATCGAACGGCGCAAGGTCTCCTTCCTGGATGCCGTGCAGATCTTCGAGCAATGCGGGATGGAGGAAAAGCTGCACCTGCTGCAATACCGCAACCCGCCCCGCGTCGTGATCCACTGGTGCGACGGCTTCTGCGACCTGGCCCACGGCCCGCTGACCCCATCGACCGGCACCCTGGGGCATTTCGATCTGATCCCCTACCCGCCCGGTTTCATCATACAGCTCCCGACAGTGGATGCACCGGCAACCGTGCCGCCCTTCCAGGACCAGCCCCACCTCTTCCAGATCTTCCGCGAACACAAGGACTGGGGACGCATTCTGGGGGTCACCACCGCCGGACGCCTCAACCGCATCACCTACACGGGGGAAGTCGAGCGCTTCATCCATACCGCCGAGGCCCTGCACGAGAAGAAACTCGGCAGGATCGCTGACCAGATCACCGACCGCCAGTCCCCCATCCGCATCATCCTTATTGCCGGCCCGTCGTCTGCCGGCAAGACCACCTTCGCCAAACGCCTTTCCACCCACCTGTGCGTGAACGGGCTTCAGCCCGTCACCATCGCCACGGACGACTACTTCGTCGGCGAGGCCATGAACCCGATCGGCGAGGATGGCAAGCCCGACTACGAGCACATCGAGGCTGTGGATATCGAGGCGTTCAACCGGGATCTGCGGGCCCTCGTCGAAGGCCGCCCTGTCCCGGTCCGGCGATTCAGTTTCGAAAGACACGTACCGGAAATCACGAAAGAGATCCTGACGCTGGCTGCCGGCCAGGTCCTGATCATAGAGGGTATCCACGGGCTCAACCCCCGCCTGACCGCCATGATCCCCGCCTCGCAGAAGTTCCGCATCTACGTCAATGCCCTGACGCAGCTCAACGTCGACAGCCACAACCGCATATCCACGACCGACAACCGGCTCATCCGCCGCATGGTCCGCGACCACCAGTTCCGCGGCCACAGCCCGCTGCGGACTCTCTCCATGTGGCCGATGGTCCGACGCGGCGAGGAACGCTGGATCTTCCCGTTCCAGCAGGAGGCCGATGCCACCTTCAACTCCGCGCTCGACTACGAGCTGGCCGTGCTGAAACCCTTCGTCGAACCCCTGCTGATGCAGGTCAAGCCCGACCAGCCCGAGTACGCCGAGTCACGCCGGCTCTCGGAGTTCCTGCTCAATTTCATCCCCGTGCAGGAAGACCTGGTCCCCCGCAACTCCATCCTGCGCGAGTACATCGGCGGCAGCATGCTGCATTACTAATCATACAGCCACCAACGGTTTCATCATCCGACCGATGCGCAATCCAGCGAATATCACCATGACGACACTCACCATGACACACGCGGTTGTCGTCCGCATGCACCGCCTCTACCGTTTCATGGCAGCGAGCCCTTTCGCGCCCGCCGCCATCGCGATCGGCGCGGCCCTGCTGGCCTATGGCGGCATCACCCGGTGCGGCTTCATCGGCCTGGACGATGACCTCTACGTGTACGAGAACCTGGTCGTCTGCCAGGGGCTCACCTGGCAGGGTATCCGCTGGGCGTTCACCGCCTTTTTCGCCTCGACCTGGCAGCCACTGGTCTGGCTTAGCTACATGGCTGATATCACGATCCATGGCGTGGATCCCGCCGCCCTGCACCGTACCAACCTGCTGCTGCACCTCGTCAATATCGTGCTCGTCTACACCTGCCTGCGGAAACTGACCGGACGCGCGCGCCCGGCCTTCCTGGCCACGCTTCTTTTCGCCGTGCATCCTGTCCATGTCGAATCCGTCGCCTGGATCGCCGGGCGCAAGGACCTGCTGAGCACCCCGTTCTGGTGGATCGCCATCCTGGCCTACACCGCCTACGTGCGCACCCCCTCGCGCGGCCGCTACGCCATGGTGATCGCCGCGATGCTACTGGGACTGATGGCCAAACCCATGCTGATGACTCTGCCGGCAGTCCTGCTGCTGCTGGACATCTGGCCACTGCGGCGGGTGTCGCTCTCCAGCCCGGATGGCTGGAAGCCCGTGCTGCGCGAGAAGTGGCCGCTGCTGCTGGCGGCGCTGCTCTCGCTGGCCGTGACGCTCCACGTCCAGTCGGCGGGCGGCTCGATCCTCGATGTCGAGACCATCTCGCTGTGGGGGCGCTTCAGCAACGCCGCCGTCAGCATCTGGCGCTATGCGGGCAAGCTGCTCTGGCCGTTCCGGCTGGCCATCCTCTACCCCCACCCCGGCGGATGGTCGCTGGCCGCCACGCTGGCCGCGCTGGCAGGCCTGGCCGGTGTGCTCGCCGCCGCCTGGCGGTGGCGCGACCGGCAGCCCGGATTGTTCGTCGCCCTGGCGGCATTCCTGGTCACGCTCCTCCCCGTGCTGGGCCTGGTCCAGTTCGGCTGGCACGCCATGGCCGACCGTTTCCTGTACATACCCGCCACCGCCCTCTACGCCGCCGCCGCCCTGGCGATCGACGCCGCCTGGCGCGCCGCGCCACGCTGGCGCCCCCCGCTGGCCGTGGCCATCACCGGTTTGACACTCGCACTGATTGCCCGCACCCACGATCAGACAACCCTCTGGCGCGACAGCCTCTCGCTGTTCTCCCATGCCGTCAAGGTGACCGAGGACAACTGGATGATGCATAACGGCGTCGGGGCCGCGCTCAGCCGGGAGGGGCGCAACGACGAGGCATCCCCGCATTTCGAGGCATCCATCCGGCTGAAACCGGACCGACCCAAGGCATACTTCAACCTCGGGCATGTCCGCTTCATGCAGGGGCGCTGGGCGGAGGCGGCTGTCTGCTTCCAGCACAGCATTGAGCTGCTGCCCACCGACAAGGCCTACTTCAACCTCGCCGCCGCCCAGGCACGCAACGGCAAACTCGCGGAGGCGGAAGCCACCTATCGACTCCTGCTGGAACGAACGCCGCTGCACGTCCCCGCCATGATCGCGATCGCGGATCTCTGCCGGGCAACCGGACGCCATGAGCTGGCGGCGGTGATATACAAGCAGGCGCTGGCCCTGGATGCCGGCAACAGCCGCGCACAGACCGGTCTCGGCATCGCCCTGCTCGACAGCGGCAATCCGGTCGAGGCGCTCAAGCAACTTGTCATCGTCCTGAAAAAAGACCCGGCCAATTCCGAGGCCCGCCAGGCGGTCCAGCGCGCCATGTCCCCGGGCGTTCAGTGAACGCTTGCCTATAACTTCAATTCTTCTCATCGCCCAACAACCAACATCCAACACTCAACAATCCAAGGCATGGCCCCCAGACTTGGACGTTGGATGTTGGGCGTCGGTTGTTGGATGTTCAATCTTATCCCCAAATTTTCCCCAACCCATGCCCCCGTACCCCCTGCGATTATTACGATATTTTTCGATTTAGAGACATGTCAGCGGCACCGAGAAGATCATTTTCTGTTTCATCGTCATGGGCCTCTGCATCCTTCTGCTGCCGTCGGCAACACCGCGGATGGGTACGCTGATGTTCGGCAACCTGCTAAAGGAATCCGGCGTCTCGGCCGTACCGATGGCTGCCCGCGTGGCGAACAAGGTCGGACAGGAAGAGGATCCGCACAACTACTTGCTGATGCATGCCATGGGGCCCAACGTGTCGGGCGTGATCGGATCCGCCGTGGCCGCCGGCGTCCTGCTGGAACTCTGCAAGATGTTCGCGAGTTGATCTAGCGTCCGACCGGCACCAGACGCATGCGGCGGAATACCAGCAGGCCCACGCCGAAGGCGGCAGCCAGCATGAGTATTTCCGCCGGCTCCGGCACCATCAGGGAAAAATCGTCGATGCCGTAGTTGTCGGCACCGGAGGTCGTATTGCGATCAATATAGACACCGATCCAGTCGATCGAGGATAGATCCGCCAGATACTCGCTCGGATCGCCAAGCCCGATATCCCATGCACTGTCGTCACCCAACGATCCCGTCCGTAGCGTCTGCCAGGAATTAAGCCCACCAGACGGTGTTACCGTTTGTCCCCAGATGTTGGTGCTACCCCCGCCCGCCCCCCAGCGGACCTGTACCGAATCCGCCTGAGTATCCGCCCAGAAATCGAACTCGATCCAGAACTCCGAACTCCAAGTGCCCGCAAACAAGTTCGACGCGCTCCCGTAAACCAATATATCCGGCGGCACCGTGTTTGTGAACGCGACTTCCAACCAAGGATCGGAATTGGTAGCAATAACGCTTACATCCACATTGACATTAGTGCCAACCCACGCCGTCCCCGGCAGCGGATCCCAGTCGATTATGCCAACGGTCGTGCTGGCAAACGACACTGCGGCACCCATAATCAGTGCCGCCAGCACCATGACAACCGCCCTGCCCGACATCGTTTTCCGTACGAAACGCATCATAGGAATCCTGCTCCATCCTTGAACAA
>JAIFLS010000172.1 GCA_020048935.1 bacterium
GCCCTGAAAAGGTTCAGCAAGCTTGACAAATTACAGGTGATGTATGATGCTACTGTATACATTGGAGGTGTGACATGGTGCGAACTCAAATATATTTAACAGAAGAAGAGCGATGCGGACTGACTGCCCTGGCGGCATCCACGGGCAAGAATCAGGCGCAACTTATTCGTGAGGCCGTAGACCGCTTTATCGAACTAACCAGCGGGAGCCGCCGGAAATCCATTCTTAACAGTGCAGCAGGTATGTGGCAAGATCGCGACGATTTGCCTGACTTTCATGCAGCTCGGCGAACCTGGGACAGGAACTGATACCATGGCAAAACCAATGCTTATTGACACGGATGTTATGGTTGACTTCCTCAGGGGGCACCCGAACGCTGTTGCCTTAGTGCAAACTAGCTCGAATCGAATCATACTCTCAAGCATAGTTGTAGCCGAACTTTATTCAGGTGTCAGAGGAAATGACGAACTGGACACTCTGGACCACCTGATTTCCCTATTTCGAATAATCCCCGTATCGCCAATCCTCGCCAAATCAGGTGGTCTTTACAAAAGAGACTATGCAAAGTCACATGGCATTGGCTTGGCCGACGCCATCATCGCCGCTACCGCCGATTCGGAGAACGCAGAGTTGAAAACGCTCAACACCAAGCACTACCCAATGTTCAAAGGGTTGACTCCACCTTACGCAAAGGCGTAGGAGGCCAGATTTTTTTTGGGGCTTCCGCAGAATCTGTGGGTGGCTTCGCGTTTTTCCTGTCCATGTATGACCGACGAAGTGGGCGCGCCCCTCGTAGCCTTCGGCGAAGTGGGCGTGCCCCTCGTAGCCTTCGGCGAAGTGGGGTGGCTTAAGCGTAACCAAGTAAGAGTGAGTCTAAGGAGTCGTTCAAGTGTGGGACTAAGTGCTCTGTTCCAACACTTCATCGCACACTTATTCCCTGACTTAATCCCACCCTTAGTTGGTTACGCTTAAGCAACGGCCATAGTCGATTATCAAAAGTTTCCATGCATCCCTGGGACATTTCAGATGCGTTTGCCCTCATCCGCTGAATCCGGTTGCAATTAGGAGTCTGGGTGTCTAGGCTGCATGGCAATCGTTAATTAATCAGGAGGTTGCATATGAAGACTGTGTTTGGTGTGGCGACGGTGATGTTGGCTTGCTCGTTCGGGGTTATTGCCGGGGAAACGGCGGAGCCGGGCGTCTGGACCCAGGATATCAGTGCCGCCAAAGGGGTGGCGAAGGAAAAAGGGCTGCCGATCCTGCTCAACTTCACCGGTTCCGACTGGTGCGGCTGGTGCAAGCTGATGGACAAGAGCGTCTATTCACAGCCGGAATGGAAGGCCTACGCCGCGCAGAAACTCATGCTTGTCACCCTTGATTTCCCGAAGGATAAGTCGATCGTGCCGGAGGCGTATGTCGAACGCAATGCGCAGCTCCAGAAACAGTTCGGTGTGCGCGGCTATCCGACCTATGTGCTGCTGGACAGCGATGGCGAGACGGTGATCGGCCGGCTTGGGGCGGGGCGCGACAAGACCCCGGCCAGTTTCGCGAAGGAGGTTGACGAGCTTCTGCAGTTCAGCGCGGCGGGTATCGCGACCTATCTGAGCACGTTAAGCCCGGAAGACAAGGCCACCTATCAGGCGATTGTGGATGAGATCAGCCGCACGGAGCAGTCTATTGCCGCGACCAAGGCCATGATGGACGAAACCTTTGAAAAGCTGCAATCGATGAATGACTCCGTCCAGGAACTGAAGTCGAAAGCCACCGCGTTCCGGGAATCGCATTAATTCGAGGATTCGGTTTGTGATTCTTGTGCCTTTGTGGCTGATGCTCGGGAACAGGGGGTAGATTAGCCACAAAAGGCACAAAAATAACAAAAGAAATTCAGTATGCTTTGTGTCTTTTGTTCATATTGTGGCTATCATATGCAGTGTTTTTGGTGTGATGATGGTTTCTGTGTATTCCGTAGTTGAAAAATGACGTTGCACGCTTGAAGTCATAGGCAAGCCAGCCGCCCAGGGCTCCGGGCGAAAATGAGGGTGGCAACTTTTCGGGATCAGATTGAACATCCAACAACCAACGCCCAACAACCAACGCCCAAGTCCGGGAGCCTTTGCTTGGATTGTTGGGCGTTGGATGTTGGTTGTTGGGCGTTGAAATGAAGTTGCAGGCAAGGGTGCCTGTCCTACTTTTTCATCAGTCCGTCGACAGGCTTCTGCCAGCGGGCGCTGGTCCATTCGCCTTCGGCGTTGATCTCGCACTCCTGCATGCCCAGTGGCAGATAGGCATTGCGGACATCCATGTACTGCGTGGTCAGAATGCCCGCCAGCAGCAGGTGGCCACCCGGTGCGACGGTATCGGAAATGGCGGCGGCGTGCTCGATCAGGATTGGCGCCAGGATGTTGGCGGCAACGATGTCGTAGCGCTGCGGTTCGTCCAGTCGAGCCACATCGCCGATGCCCACGGTGACGTGTTCCGCACAGCCGTTGGAGGCAATATTCTCACCTGCAATCGTTACGGAATCCTCGTCGATATCAATCGCGCGTACCGGTCGGCAGCCGAGTTTTGCAGCCGCAATGGAAAGTATCCCGGAGCCGCAGCCCAGATCGAGGAAGCTGGCGGGCTGCGGTCTGCCGACGGTCAACCGGTCGAGAAAACGCAGGCAGCCGCGGGTGGTCTCATGCTGGCCGGTGCCGAAGCTCATGCCGGGATCGATCTCGATCACGCAGTCGCCTGGCTGCGGGGTATAGGGCTCCCAGGTCGGCTTGGTGACGATCCGCTGCGAGACCCGTTCGACATGGAAAAACGCCTTCCAGGCGTTGCTCCAGTCTTTCGCGGGGAGCGTCTCGCGGTCGATTGTCCACAGGCTGTTGCCTCCGGTCAGTTCCATGAGCTGCGCCGTCAACGCCACGCTGGCGCGGTCGGCATCCTCGGCGCATTCGAAGTAGGCTTCGATCACGGCTCGGTCCGAGGAGGCTGGCTGCCAGCAGCTCGAGGATTCCGCCAGCCGTTCAAGCGCGAATTCCAGACGTTCGGCGAACTCGGCCGGGGCGGTGATGCGCAGGGTCTCGATGCTGTCTTCAGCTGAGTACATTGATGGCGATCTCCACATTGCCGAACGGGGCGCTGACCTGGAAGCCCGCGACCGCCGAATTGATCCGATCTCTGATTTCACGGGCGATCTCGCAACCGGTGCGGATGCCGTCCTCGCGGGTCCTGGCGGCGCGCATGCGCTCCAGTACCGCATCCGGCACCTCGACGCCGGGGACCTCGTTCTTCATGAATTCCGCGTTCTTGAAGCTGACCAGAGGCCAGACGCCCGCCACGATCGGGATGGTCTTCGGGAAGGCGGAGACGGCGTCCATGAAACGGAACAGCGCCTCGGGATCGAAGACCGGCTGGGTGATGGCATACTCCGCGCCAGCCTCGATTTTTCGCCGGTAGCGCTCGATCTCATTCGGCAGGTCCAGTGCGCAGGGGTTCACGCCCACGCCGATCAGGATGCCGCAAGGCGGGGCGATCGGGTTGCCGCCGATATCCATCCCCTGGTTCAGGTTGGCTACCATGCGCGTCAGGCCGATCGCGTCGACATCGAAGACGCCGGTCACATCGGGATAGTCGCCGATCTTGGGCGGGTCTCCCGTGATGATCAGGAAATTGGCTAGTCCGGCGGCGAAGCCACCGAGGATGTCGGACTGCATGCCGATCAGGTTACGGTCGCGGCAGCAGTAATGCAGGATCGGTTCGATGCCGACCTTCTCGCGGACGGCAATCGAGGTGATCATGGGCGAGATGCGGGCGCTGGCGCGCGGACCGTCCGGGATGTTGATGGCGTCGATGCCGGCATGGTAGCAGGTACGCACCTTCTCCAGCATCGGGGCCAGGTCGCAGGACCGCGGGGGCAGGATCTCGATCGAGGTCACCTTCTCGCCGCGGGCGAGCTTGCCGCCGAAACGGGATTTGCGCGCCATGGGGATCGGGGGGACGGCATCCGGCTGCACGGGGGCGGCCTTGATCTCGATGTGTTTCTTGACCCCGCTCAACGAATGCACCGCACGGGCCAGGTCGCGGATATGGTCGGGGGTCGTGCCGCAGCAGCCGCCGACGCCGCGCGCGCCGATCTCGATGAATTTCTTGCCGTAGGAGGTGAAGTATTCCGGCGTCGCCAGGTAGAGCATGCGTCCGTCCACCTGCTGCGGCTGGCCCGCGTTCGGCATCACTACCACGGGCTTGGCCGTGTGGCCGATGGCGTCGCTGAGCGCCTGGAAGATCGGGGCCGGTCCGCTGCCACAGTTGAGGCCGATCGAATCGACATGCGGGCAGCGGTCGAGGCGGCTGATCGTCTCCGCGATCGACGCGGCCTGCCGGGCGTGGTCGCCGGTGGCCAGCGTGAACGAGGCAATGACCGGCAGGCCGGTGCGTGCCGCCGCCTCGGCGGCCAGCAGCAGTTCGTCGATATTGGTGAAGGTTTCCAGGATCAGGGCATCAACGCCGCCCTCGGCTAGCGCCCTCGTGCACTCCTCGATTGCCTGGATGATGCGTTCGCTGTGTCCTTCGGCCAGGACCTGGCCGGAACGCAGGCAGGGACCCACCGATCCGGCGACGTAATGCTCGCTGCCAGCGGCCTCGCGCGCCAGGCGGGCACCGGCGAGATTGATCGCCACGGCCTGCTCGGCCAGCCCGTAGCCCTGCAGCCAGATGCGGTTGGCCCCGAAGGTGTTGGTCTCGATCACATCCGCCCCGGCGCGGATGTAGTCCTCGTGGATCGAGCGGATCAGGTCCGGCGAAGTCAGGCACAGCTCATCGAAACAGCGGTTGATGAAGACGCCGCGGCTGTAGATGACCGTGCATGCGTTCAATGATGTTCTTGTCGGGCATAGTCAGTCCATTGGGTCGAAGTTGTCCTTGGAAACATAGCAGATCGGGCAAACCCAGTCATCGGGTAGTGCGGCGAAGGACGTGCCGGGCTCGATGCCGCCGGCGGGGTCACCTTCTGCCGGATCGTAGATATAGCCACAGTTGATGCAGATGTATTTCATGGCGGGAAACGTAGCGTTTCCCCGGCGCAAGCGCAAGCAATATAGGGTCAGATATAGGGTTAGACTGTAGACTACAGACCGCAGACTACAGACCGACTGCCCGACAAGCTCCAGTTGCGGCGCAACTGGGCTACCTATTCTGTAGCCCGCTCGCGCCGCGAGCGCGGCTTCTACAATGCGCCCGCATTCTCACCAAATAGGAATGCGCCCGCATTCTCACCAAATAGGCTCTACTGTAGCGGCAGGATGGATTTCAAGGCGGCGTGGATATGGCCGTTGGTGGCGATGAAGCTCATCTGGTAGGGTTCCTCGCGGGTGAACAGGACTTCCGTCGTGCCCCCGGCCCGGCGCACGATCAGGCCGGCGGCCGCGATGTCCCAAAGGTAGATGCTGCCTTCGAAATAGCCGTCTGCGCCGCCTTGTGCCAGCCAGCACAGGTCTACGGCGGCGGAACCGACGATACGCGCCTTGCGGCAGTGCTTGGTGATCCGCTCGAAGCAGGCCAGCGGCGGTACGCCAGGCATCAGGTTCTTGTCCATCCCGGTCATGACGACGCTTTCGGCCAGTGTGCGGCGGTCGGATACGTGGATTGGCTCGCCATTGCAGGTGGCGGGTCCCTCGATGGTGGCGGCATAGAGCGTGTTCAGCATCGGGGCGTAGACCGCCCCCGCCAGCACGGTCTCGCCCCGGCGCACGGCGACGGAGCAGCACCAGACGGGCAGCCCGCTGGCGAAGTTGACCGTGCCGTCGATGGGATCGACGATCCACTGGAGCGTTTCCGCCTCCGGGGCGGCGCGGTCGGCACCGAGGCGCTGCCCGTCGAGTTCGGTCTGGTCCTCCTCGCCGAGGAAGGTGTGGCCGGGAAAGCGCGCGGCGATCAGTGTCTCGACCACGCGCTGGCATTCCACATCCAGCACGAGCTTGATATCGTGCGCGTAGGCGTGGACAATCTCGCCGCGGCGGTGGCGGTTCGCCATGGCATGATTGCCTCCGGCAGTGGCGGCCGCAATGGCGGTTTCAAGCAGCTCGGCGAGGGTGGGGGTGTTGTTCATCATTCGGTGACTTCGTCCAGTTCCTGGCTGCTGCCGTCATCGGCGGTCAGGATACCACCCTGCGCCTCGCGGAACTTCATCGACATGATGCGACTTCATCGACATGATGCGCGACACGCCCCGCTCAGGCATGGTGACGCCATAGATGATGTCGCTGGCGGCAATGGTCTGGCGGTTGTGCGTGATGACGACAAACTGCGATTGCTGCAGGAACTGCTTGAGCACCTCGGTGAACCGTCCGATATTGGTCTCGTCCAGCGGGGCGTCGAGCTCGTCGAGCATGCAGAACGGGCTGGGCTTGATCTCGTAGATCGAGAACAGCAGCGCCACGGCGGTCAGGGTGCGCTCGCCGCCCGAGAGCAGCGAGATGTTCTGCAGCCGCTTGCCCGGGGGGCGGGCGATGATCTCGATCCCGCAGTCGAGCACGTCTTCCTCATTGACCAGTACCAGCTTGGCCGAACCGCCGCTGAAGAGGTGCGCGAACATGCGCTCGAAATTGGCGTTTGCCT
>JAIFLS010000025.1 GCA_020048935.1 bacterium
GGTGGCGGGTGACCTCCGTCAGGCGCGGGTAGGGTGGTGATTGTGCCGGCACGCTGCGTGTTCGCGCCCGCCCGAACCGCCCCCGCACATGAACGGCGACAGGGATGTTGGCCGCACCGCCGATTTTCTTGTCCAGCCATTCGCGAAACGCTGCATAGTCGAGCCCCGCCGGCAGCTCCCAGGTTTCCTCGGCGACAAACGAGACCACGGCCGCGAACGGGGTTCGCGTCTGCAGCGGCGGCTGATAGACAAGTCCGTCGGCGCGCACCTGGTAGAACAC
This sequence comes from bacterium, assembly GCA_020048935.1. Taxonomy (GTDB): domain Bacteria; phylum Verrucomicrobiota; class Kiritimatiellia; order UBA8416; family UBA8416; genus UBA8416. The sequence continues at coordinate 281 of JAIFLS010000025.1, forward strand.
CCCATCGAGCAGGATCATCTCGCCATCCAGCGCATTGAAGGTACCGATGCCGAAATCACCCTGGTGGCGCAGTTCATCCAGCGTTTTCTCGCCATCATACACACCCTCGATCAACGCCTGCAGCGTCGAATACTGGTAGACTCCGGCCGAGCCTGCCATCGGAACCTGGTGGTAAACCGTGCGGCAGCCGGCAATGGCCAGCAACATCAACGCGATTGAGCCGGCAAAGGCTAACCGTAAGACTCGTGTTTTCTCTTTTCCATTCATGCGCTGGCTCCTTGTCTATAACGGCGGATCAAACGCCCAAATCCACTTTTTAGCAACAGCGTCCTCCCACATGATCGGCCAATTCCGATCAAACTGGGCCTGGCCGTTTATGTTCCACATGCTCCACCCGAGGCCAAGTCGTTCGCAGGTTTGGTTGACGTAGATATCGGAGTCAAACTGGGCTGAGCGCCACGTGTCGGTGATGCCGAGTGTGTCGTTGGAGACGGAAGCTGGGAAATTGTTTTCCGAAGGCCAGCCCGGGAATCGGGAGTGTAGATTACGAAGATTGGCGGCCGTGGTGGCCGCTCCGTAGGCAGAGTCGTTATTGTAGAGATGGTAGGCAACGGATGTTTTGGTCCAATCAACTTTGCCTGGCAGGGCTGCGAAGGAGGAGGCGAGATTGCCGAGCCCGGTGCCAGTTGCGTAGTCATTGATCCCCGGGGCGCGCTTTTGCGGATGATGTTGTAGGTGTTTTTCAGGGCCTGGATGCGATGAGAAGTTGTGGCGCTATCGGAGGCGTTGGCGGTCATGCTGCCGTTATTACCGATACCGTCCATGGGTTCGTTGGCGGCCTCGTACAGAACATGGGTTCGGGCGGCGAAGAATGGGGCGACATGAGTCCAGAGGGCATCGTTATAGGCGGCATTGTAGTTGGGTATCTTATTGTGGGAATTGATAATGACATACATTCCATTGGCGGAGGCGTAATTGATGGAGCGCTCCATACGAGCGAGCTGGCGGGTGCGATAGGCGGGGTCGTTCCAATCGGTGGGAGTGAAGGTGGCGGAAGGGGTATAGGCTTCGACCTCCCAGGTGTCGAAGAGGATCATACGCACGGCGTTGAGTCCTTTAGCGCGCATTGATGCATAGTATGACTCAGGCTCCTCCTTGCGATCTTTCTCCCAGATCCATGCGGTTCCGGCGCGGAGAGGGGTATTGGCATCGGTGCGAAGCACCTTAAGTTTGGGCCCTCCAAAGGGGTCTGGAATGCTGGCTACTGTGACACGACCTCGATCGGTCGTGAGCGGTCGAGACTGGGCTTTTCCGGTAAGAGTCCAGATGAAAAGAAACAGCAATACCAAGACGGAAAACAAACGTCTCCCTTGAAGTCCGTGAGAACGATCTACTCTGATAGCACTGTGTGAGCAAGGTAATGTCATGGTATCCACTCGGACGTGTAAATCAGACTTTGGCGCGCTAGCGACAATAGCCTGCATTTATCTTGTTGGAACTCCATGTTCATACCGTGAGGCATAAACATCCAGCAGCCGTCTTATCATTTTTTGATAGGCAGTGTGGTTGAGCCGAGCCTCCCGCTTGAAAAAGTCAACGCTGGAACGACTCAAGCCGATGGTCACTTTGACCGTGTCTTCCTCGAAAACAAGTTCATGGGGTGGTGGTAGGAAATCCCTGACGACCTTCAACTCCCCCATGGGTTCATCCGTGTATTTGATTTTGCTTTTCATATAGCTGCCTTCCTTTTCTCCAATATCCGGCTCCGATAATCCGGATCGCATCTCCCCGATACGTAAAGCGTACCGTAAGAATGTCGTCCCCGATCTGACCGATACAGAAGAAACGGTCTTCATCGGAGCTGTGAGCTGCATCTTCCGCAACAACACGCTGCGGGTCTGCAAATGCGTATCGCGCCAGATGAAACGCTATGCCGTGTTTCTCCTGGTTGCTCTGCTCCTTTTCGTCATCCCATTCAAATCGTGCCATGACATCAAGCTACCATCGCTCGCGACAAAAAGCAATACTGTTATATGGCTAGTTATATGTATATACGGGGATACCGCATGCCGCTGCAGTTCCTCTTCTGCGAACGTTACGGCTGACCGGACGGCGAACCCTTGCGCCGGCGGAGGTAAACGTTGAGTAATGGTATCTACCTCCACTCAATTTCCTTCACCACCGGCGCAAGGCCGGTGGGATCGTCTCCGAAAAGTTGCCACTCTCGTTATCGCCCACCCCCGTGGGCGGCTTGCCACTAACAAAATCCTGCAGCCGTCAGCATGTCGTGATCCACACCGCCACCAGCTGATTGCAGCATCAAATGGCGACGAATGTATTTGCCGATCATGTCGGTTTCTACATTCATCGTATCGCCCGGCTGACGTTCCTGCAGGCTGGTGTGCCCCCAGGTCCAGGGGATGACGCAGACCTCGAAGGCGTCATCCGAAACCGCCGAGACTGTCAGGCTGATCCCGTCAAGCGCCACCGACCCTTTCTCCACCACTTCCGCCGCCGCCTCGCGTCCGCAACGGATGCGCAGCACACGGTCACGCCCCTCCATGCGAACCGAGTCGAGCGTGCCGACCGTGTCGACATGCCCGCTGACCAGATGCCCGCCCAGGCGGTCGCCGAGGCGCAGCGCCCGCTCCAGGTTCAACGCCTGTCCGCCGCGCTTGCCCATCAGGTTCGTGCGCCGCAGGGTCTCCTCCAGCACGTCGGCATGGAATGAAACCGCGTCGAAACCGGCAACGGTCAGGCAGGCTCCCTGTACGGCGATGCTTTCACCCGGCACCAGCGGCGTCTGCCACGGCGGTGCCGCCACCGTCAGCCGCGCCCCGCCCTCGTGGCGTTCCAGCGCCCGCAGCGCCCCCACAGCCTCGATCAATCCTGTAAACATGATCACCTCTTTCCCGGTTACGCCCTGTCCAGAATGCCGCCCCAGTTGAGGGAGGTAGGGACTAGGGATTAGGCACTAGGCATTAGGAACTTCTCCAGGCGCTAGCCCCTAACCACTAACGCCTAGCCACTAAGCCCTCGCCTCTCGCTTTGCCACTAACGTTCTCATCCTTCAAATACTTTGACCGCCCCACCGGCAATGCCCGGATCAACACATCCTGCCCCACCCGGCGCGCATCCGTTATCCGCAGCGCTGGTCCCTCCGCCAGCCGCCAGCCCGCACCGCCCAGTACCGGCACTCCGCCGCCGCCGAGAAACAGCGGGGCGATATAAAACCAGTATTCATCCACAAACCCTTCGCGCACAAGCTGCGCCGCCAGTTCGCCGCCGCCCTCGCACAACACGTGCAGCAGCCCCTCCTGCCCGGCCTTGGCCAGCAAAAGCCGCAGGTTCACGCGCGCACCGCGCCCGCAGGTCCACAGCCGTGCGCCTGTCGCCTCGATCGCCGCACGCCGTCCCGCCGGCATGGCGGAGGTCGTGACGACGATCGTGTTCGCGGCCTGGCCGTCGGCCAGCACCTTGGAATCGAGAGCGAGCTGGCCACGCGCATCGAGAACGATCCGCTTCGGGTTCAACGCCGCGCGCGCCGACCAGCGCAGCGATGGGTTGTCGAGCGTGGCGGTATGCGCCCCCACGAGGATGGCGTCCACCCGGCGGCGGAGTTGCCGAACCTCGCCCCGCGCGGCAGGACCCGTGATCCAGCGCGATTGATGCTGATGATCCGCGATCCGTCCGTCGAGAGTCATCCCCATCTTGAGTGTGAGGTAAGGTAGGCCGCTGGTCACCCATTTTGCAAACGGCGCCAGCAGGGCCTCGCCCTCGCTCCGGCAGACGCCTCGCGTCACGGAAACCCCGTTGCGTGCCAGCAATCGCAGGCCGCGACCGCGGTGCTTCGGGTTCGGGTCCACCGCGCTGGCAACTACACGGGCGATGCCGCTGCGCAGGATCGCCTCGGTGCAGGGCGGGGTGCGCCCCTGCGTCGAGCAAGGCTCAAGGGTCACATACAGCGTCGCTCCGGCCGTCTGGCCAGGGGTCAGCCCGGCAATCGCCTCGATCTCGGCGTGCGGTCCGCCGGCACGGTGGTGCCAGCCCTCGCCAAGCACCTGCCCATCGCGCACGATCACCGCCCCGACCGGCGGGTTCGGGCGTGTGCGCCCCTCGCCGCGCCGCCCGAGTTCAAGCGCCCGCCGCATCCAGGTCTCATCCGCGGCGGCGCTGTCCCCCGCGTCCATTCGACGGCTTATCCTGCCCATCGCGCTCCTGCTCCAGTTCCTTGCGGGCGCGGTCAAGTATCCCGTTGACAAAACGCCCTGATTCCGAATTGCTGAAATACTTGGCGATATCAATCGCCTCGTTGATCACCACCGCCGGCGGCACTTCGGGGCGGAACATCAGCTCGTAGAGCGCGATCCGCAGCACGTTGCGGTCAACCACCCCCATGCGCTTGAGGCTCCAATGCTCCGCATACCGCCCGATGGCTTCATCGATCACCGTCCGCTCGGCAACGACTCCCTGCACCAGCGATTCGCAGAACGCGCGAACCGTCGCATCGTCGGTCGGGTTCGATTCGAAGAAGTCGTCAAAAACCCGGTCGAGTTCCTTGCGCGTATTCAGATCCAGGCTGAAGACGATCTGCAGTGCCCACTCGCGGGCGTCCCGTCGTGTTGCCATAACCGTACCCTCTTCACACTCCCCGCCAAATCAAAGAACAAATATCCGAGACCTACTTCAGTGCCGCGAACAGATTCGCCATCTCGATCGCAGCCTGCGCCGCATTCCAGCCCTTGTTGCCGGCTTTCGTGCCGCAGCGCTCGATCGCCTGCTCCAGGTTGTTGGCACAGACCACGCCGTTGATCACTGGCACGCCGGTCCGCATCGCCAGGTCCGAAAGCGCCTTCGACACCTGTGTGTTGATCAGGTCGGCATGCGGCGTCGCCCCCTGGACCACTGCGCCCAGTGCGATGATCGCATCGACCTTACCAGATGTCGCCAGAAGCTGCGCCGCCTGCGGAAGCTCGTTCGCCCCCGGCACCCACACCAGCGTGACGGCCTCGCGGTCGCCACCATGCCGCACCAGGCAGTCGACCGCGCCATCGACAAGCTGCCGGGTCAGGAAATCATTGAAACGGCTCACCACGATAGCGAACCGCCGCCCGGTCGCGATCAGATTCACGGATACTTCCTTCATTTCCTCATCTCCTCTGTTTATTAATTTCGACTTGCCTATAACTTCAATTCATTTCAATGCCCAACACCCAACACCCAACGCCCAACAATCCAAGGAAATGCTCCCCAACTTGGGCGTTGGTTGTTGGGCGTTGGTTGTTGGATGTTCGATTCGATTTTTCTCCAGCTTTCGACTTTCCAAATTTCGACTTTACCTAGATCAAATGTCCCAGCTTGTCACGCTTCGTTTCGAGGTACCGCCGGTTGTCATCACCCGGCTCGCACACGATCGGCAATCGCTCGACGATTTCCAGCCCGTACCCCTCGAGTCCGACCACCTTGCGCGGATTGTTCGTGAGCAGGCGGATCTTGTGCAGGCCGAGATCGGCCAGGATCTGCGCGCCGATGCCGTAATCGCGCAGGTCGGCATCGAACCCGAGTTCCTCGTTTGCCTCGACCGTGTCCAGCCCCGTGTCCTGCAGCGCATAGGCATGGATCTTGTTCGCCAGCCCGATGCCGCGCCCCTCCTGGCGCATGTACAGGATTACACCGTGCCCTTCGGCACCCACCAGTTCCATCGCACGGTGCAACTGGTTGCCGCAATCGCAGCGCAGCGAGTGGAAGACATCGCCGGTCAGGCACTCGCTATGCACTCGCACCAGCGCCGCCGGCTGCCGTTCCGGCTCGCCCAGAACCAGTGCCACGTGGTTGTCCTTCTCGATCAGCGACTCGTATAGCCGGAGCTGGAAAATCCCGTAGGGGGTCGGGAACCGGATGGAGCGAATCAAATCAACCTGCTTCTCCGTGCGCCGGCGATGGGCGATCAGGTCGGCAATCGAAACCATCTTCAGGCCATGCCGGTCGCAGAAAACCTCCAGGTCGGGAAGCCGTGCCATGGTGCCGTCCTCGTTGAGGATCTCGCAGATCACGCCGGCAGGATTGAGCCCCGCCAGGCGCGCCAGATCCACCGAGGCCTCGGTGTGACCGGCGCGGTGCAGCACACCGCCCTTGACCGCCCGCAGCGGGAAAATGTGCCCCGGGCTGGCGAAGTCGGCCTCCGTGGCGTCCTCATCGATCAGCCTTGCGATCGTGAGCGCACGATCCTGCGCGCTGATGCCGGTCGAGACGCCTTCGATCGCGTCCACCGATTCCATGAACGCCGTGCCGAACGAGTCGCCCTGTCCGCGCGCCGCCATCGGGGCCAGGTTCAGCGCGGCCAGCCGTTCACGTTCCAGTGGGACGCAGATCAGCCCGCGCCCGAATTTCGTCATGAAATTGATCGCGGCCGCATCGGCCTTCTCGGCTGCCACGACCAGGTCGCCCTCGTTCTCGCGACGCTCGTCGTCGGTGACGACCACCATCTCGCCTCGCCCGATTGCCGCCAGCGCCTCTTCCACCTGACAAAATGCCATTGTTTCCCCCATCGTTAGACACAACGGGACAAAAGGCGGTCAGGAACGGTGCTGGTACGCACCGCTCCAATCCTCTCCCATCCAGACTCGGGAAGCGCCTGCCTCCCTCACTGTCGGTAACGGGATTCCACCGTCTCAGTCCAGCTGCTAAGCCGGAGTCGCGGACTGTAACCGCCGGTCAGGAATCCGCCAGCTCCTGCCGGCATCACCTTGTCCCGAAGATAAAAATTCATGCCACCGCGCGGATGACGCGATGCACGGAGGGATATAATCCACAAACCGCCGCCAAACACAAGGCAAAAGAAGCGCAATCAGAAGCGCGTCTTGAGCGTTCCCTCCAGATCCGTCATGAAGCGCGCATAGATGGCGAACTTATGAAGCGTTCCACGCCAGGGACGATCCTCCTCCCACTCGTTGCCAAGCACCAGGTGGCAGGGTTCCCAGTTCTTGAAATCCCCGGTAATCGTGTCCACCGGCAGCCTCTTGCCATCGAGGAAGAAGCGCAGGTCGCCAGGCCTGTAGGTCACGGCCAGCCGATGTTTCTGCCCCCGCTCCAGCGTTCCGAGCGTTACCTGAGGATTGGCCCCGTTGAGGCCGGTGTCGCTGGTGCGCAGCCGCAGCACCAAGTCCTCGCCCTCCTGGCATAGGGACACGTTGCGGTGGTGCGCACCGAGGGAGAAGCTGATGATCCGGGCGGCCCCCTCTTGCCGAGGCCTCCTGGAAGTCAGCTCCGCGGTAATCGTGATCGCCTGCGAGGCCTGGCAGGCCGCCAGGAGAAGATCATCGGCACCGCTGATCACCGTGCGCCCTCCCATGAATTGAATTCCCTCTTCCGAGACCCGGCTGCGTTCCCCATGCGTGACCTGGAGGTTGGAGGGAGACATGCCGTCAGGCCCCGCGAATCCGCCCGTACCGTCACCGTCGAAAGAAATGATCCGCCGGTCGAGACCAAGTGTCTTGAGGAGTTCAAGCGTGGGAACCGGTTCTCCCGTAGTCGGTGCTTCCGCGCGGTGAACGGGCTCCATCGGCTCCGGAACTGGCGCGCTCGTTGCCGTATCCCGTTTCACACGCTCATACTCCTGCATGAACGCCAGTGCTTCCTTCACATTTCCGTCCTTGGTCAAATCCTTTTTCATGGAATCGAGGTGCTCAAGATAGCTTTTGGTCAGGTTCGCCATTACCGAGTCATGATCCTTCTGTATCCGGGTATATTCCCGGTTGTAGGTTTCGCGCCATCTGGCGAGGGCCGGATCGGTATTTCTCGAAATGGCTGGCGGCTCGGCACCTTGATTCGCAAACCGCTCAAGCTCCTTACGCATCGCCAGCAGCGGCTCGAGTTGCCCGGCCTTCTGTGCCTGATCGGCCGCGGTCTGCAGCGATGTCGTGTATTTTGCACCCAAGGCCGTGATTTCAGCATCACGCTTCTCGGCAAGTTTTTTGCCGTGCTGGACATAAAGCTGTCGGGCGCCGTCAACCGTCCGGTTGTCAACGGTCCCTTCCGCTTGTCCATGGACGGCGGCGGTCAACCCCATACAGACAGTCAACCCCGAAACAATATACAACAAAAACCCTCGAACAATCATACTGCCACTCCTGTCAAATCAAATAACGAGACCCATTCCCGGTATATTGCATCACCGGCGGCTTTATCGCAATTTTCAACATATCCCGTAAGGCTGCAACCGGGGTTCCTGTCAGAGAAGCTCTTCATACAGGAATCGAATCATATCGAAAAGACAGCTTGAAGGCAATGGGGATAATCGCCACACTGTACTGTACGTCATCATAGGTCATCATAGGCGGGCGGATTGTAAGGTTTTGGCGGTTTGGCTGGATAATCGGCATGTGTGTGTTATGCTTTACGGACGACTGGTAATGTCAGGAGGTTTAGATGCTTATGAAGCGATGGGCGGGGTTGGTGGCGGGGTTGGTGATGCTGGCGGCATCGGTGCGCGGGCAGATGGATGATCCGTTCGGCGTCGAGGCGTCGGCGGTGGCCGGGGCGGATGGCGGGCGCGAGCTGGTGGTCCGGGTGACGGTGCCGGCGGGCCACTACCTTTATGCCAAGGATCTGGCGGTCTCGGTGGCGGGCGGAACCCTCATCCCGCTGGCCGTGCCTAAGCCGAAGGCGAAGCTGGATCCGTTCCTGGAGGAGACGGTGGATGTCTTCGCGCATGACATGGAGTTGCGCTATCGGCTGGAAGCCCCGGTCGACGCGGTTGTGAAGGTGGCCTATATGGGTTGCAGCCAACAGCTCTGCTTCATGCCCCAATCACGGGAATTCCGCCTTGGGGCGACCGGGGAAGTTGCAAACAGCCCGGCGGCGGCTCCGCCAGACGCGCCAGCAGTGTCCGCCCCGGCGGCGGACGCGGGCGTGTTTGCGGGGTTGCGACTTGCAGGGCGCGAGGCAGGGTATATGCCTGCAGGCGATTTCCTGGCGTTCCTGCAGCGGGTGGACGCCGGGCAGGGGATGCAGCGGGGGCGCGTGGAGCAGATCGTTGACAAGCACGGGCTCTGGATCGGTGTGCTGGCCATCCTGCTGTTCGGGGTGATGCTCAACCTGACCCCCTGTGTCCTGCCGATGATTCCCGTGAATCTTGCGATTATCGGTGCCGGTGCGCAGGCGGGATCCCGTCAACGAGGGTTCCTGCTGGGAGCCGTTTATGGTTTGGCAATCGCGCTGGTCTACGGGGCACTGGGGCTGGTGGTGGTGCTGACCGGGGCGCAATTCGGCCAGTTGAACGCCTCGCCCTGGTTCAACCTGGGCATCGCGGCCCTGTT
>JAIFLS010000045.1 GCA_020048935.1 bacterium
GTTCAGTCTAGGCAGGCATTTCCGATCCCGGTTTGTTTCGGGGCTGTTTGCGCTGATCCCGCTGGCCGTGACGATATTCGTGCTGAAGCTGGTGCTCTCGACCTTGGAGTCCGCGGCCATGCCGTTTGTAAGGCCGCTGTTGAGCACCGCCCCGCGGTTTGTGCTGGTCATCATCGCGGTTGTCCTCATGGGTGTGTTTATCTACCTGATCGGGCTGATTGCCAGTCATATCGTCGGCCAGCGGGTGATCCGGTGGGGCGAAGCCTGGCTGCTCAAGCTGCCGCTGATCAAATCCGTTTATACCGCTTCAAAACAGGTTGTAGAGCTTTTCTCGACAAACTCGGCCGCCGCTTTCAAGGCCGTGGTCATGGTTACCTTCCCGCATCCCGATTCGATGTCCATGGGTTTTGTCACCGGCACCATGCTGGATCCGGAGGGCCAGTTACGCTACCGTGTATTCGTACCGACCGCACCCAATCCGACCAACGGGTTAATGGTTATCCTGCCGGAAAAGGAGATCACTTTTACCGACATTCCGGTGGAGGATGGCATTCGCATGATCGTTTCCGGGGGCATGCTTGCGCCAGCGAAATTCAAGTCTGTACCCTCGCGACTTGCATGCCCCCTCTGATGCTGAGCATGTTCCCATGACGGATTCCTTTACGCGTTGCGCAAAAGAATGATGACGATTATCGGGTAAAGGCCATGAATTCACAGGACTTTGTCAAATTCGCACTTCAGATCTCGATGATGCTGGGCTTTGCTTTGCTATTCGGGCAACTGATGCGCCGTATTAAACAGCCAGCCGTGCTGGGCGAGATGATCGGCGGTATTATCCTCGGGCCGACCGCCTTTGGCCTGCTGGCGCCATGCCTGTTTGAGTGGCTGTTCAATTCCTCGACCAATGTGGTGGTGGTGCGTGATGCATCAATCAAGCTGGGCATGTTGTTTTTCCTGTTCGTTGCCGGCTTGGAGACGAATCTTTCCGACCTCAGGAAAATGGGACGGAAAGCTGCTCTGATTGGGTTGGTGGGAACGTTGGTGCCAATCGCGGCGGGCGTGGCCCTGGTTTATGCGTTACCGCGCGATTTCTGGGGCGAGGCGGTCCAGGACCACTTCTTCGCGTTCGCTCTGTTCGTGGGCATGAACCTGGCGAATTCGGCCAACCCGGTGCTCGCCAGGATCCTGATGGATCTGGGCTTGCTCAACAGCGGCATCGGAACAATGTGCATGACGGCCACCATCGTGGATGACCTGGTCAACTGGACGTTGTTCGGCATCATCTTGATCGCCATCAGTCCGGATGGCTCGGTGGACGCGACTAGCCTGCCCCTGAGCATCGCCGAAGTGGCGCTTGTGTTCGTCCTGCTCCTGGGCGTGGGCCGCTGGGTGGGACCGCGCACCATGCGATGGATCAAAGGGCATGTCTCGTGGCCGAGCGGCTTCATCACGGTCACTGCTGTGGTTGTCCTTGTATCGGCCAGCATCACGGAAAGCCTGGGAATCCACGCGTTCCTGGGGGCTTTCCTGGTCGGCGCGGCGTTAGGCGGACAGGAAGATGAACACCAGGAGGCGTACGATGTGATTGCGCGTTTCGCGCTCAGCTTCTTCGCGCCTATCTACTTTATCTCGATGGGCATGACCACGAACTTTGTCACGAACTTCGATTGGCGGCTGGTCCTGGTTATTCTGGTGGCGGCGCTGGTCAGCAAACTCCTCGGGGTGTTGCTGGGTGCCAAGCTGGCTCGGATGCCCATTGACCGGGATGCATGGGCCATTGCTTTCGGGCTCAATGCCCGAGGGGCGACGGGCATCATCCTGGCAGGCGTGGGGCGGGCAGCCGGGGTGATTGACGACCGCATTTTCGTGGCCATCGTCGTCATGGCGTTGGTGACCTCGATGCTGGCTGGCCCAATGATGAACTGGTTGTTGTCCGGCCGGATTGCGGAGTCGCGTGGCAGGTACGCGGGTCGCGGACGCGATTCGTATTCAGCGGGGCAACGGGATGCAGGGCCGAGTTCACAATAGGTGCTGGATCCGCCGCTACCTATGGACACGATGGGGCATCGCACGACACACATTTTCGTTGAATTGGGACTATCCTTGTTGCACACTCGAAGCATTCGCCATATCAAGATGAAGATAATAAGAAAATCACTGCGGAAGGCATGATGCTCAAAGAACTCGAACTGGGGCCAAGGCAACGTGCGACCGTTGCCGCTGCGATCACGCTGGTAGCCGTGTTCATGCTTCTGGCGGTTTTCACCGCGGGTATGTGGGGAATGGCGCGTTTTGTCGGCGCTTTCCGGAATGTATTGCTGCCGCCTGTGGTCGCGGCTATCCTGGCGATGCTGCTGCGACCGTATTACAACTGGCTGGTCAAGATCTGCCGCGGCTCCCGTTCCGGGGCGCTGTTTCTGTTTTCCCTTTTCGCGCTCGTTCCGTTGGGAGTCTTTATCTGGTTTGTCGGCACCTTTGCAGTCAATCAATTGCTCAGGCTGTTCGAAGACTTGCCGTCCATGCTCAACGCCATGCTTGAGGGGGGACGGTCCCTTTGGACGCAAGTCGCCGCATTGCTGAAGGAGTATGGGCTGCTGTCCGAGTTTGGCACCCTGCTGGAGGATCCCTCGAAAATGGTGTCCAACGTGCTGCGGGCCTCGTGGTCGCGCATGTCTCAGCCCGTTGCCCAGATGTTCCAGTCTGCGGCGGGGTTGTTCGCCTGGGCGGTACTTCCGGTCTATCTGGCCTTCTTTCTCATGGCGAAGCCGTTTGAACCCAGGCAGCTTGGTGATTTCCTGCCCTTCCTGAAGAAGGAAACCAGAGAGGACGTTATCTACCTGCTCGATCAGTTCATCAGCATCCTCCTGACGTTCTTCCGTGGCCAGATCATCATCGCCTTGGCCCAGGGCGTGCTTTTATCGATAGGGTTTGCCCTGATTGGGTTCCCCTACAGTATTGTTACCGGCATGATGCTCGGGTTACTCAACATCATCCCCTACCTGGGAAGCATGGTGGGCCTCGGCGTTGTGCTGCCGCTGGCCTATTTCATCGATGATGGAGGTCTCTTGCAGGTGGCTTTGACCCTGGTCGTGTTCGGTGCGGTGCAGGCAATCGAAGGCTATCTCCTTACCCCGAGGATCATGGGGAATCGCACGGGCCTGCATCCGGCCCTCATCATCTTCGCGGTCTTCTTCTGGGGCGTTGCGCTCGGTGGGATCCTCGGTATGATGCTTGCCATTCCTTTAACTGCCTTTGCCGTGGTATTCTGGAGATTGTTAAAGAAGAAGTATATGACGGAAGTCGTGTAGGCGTCGCCAACGACGGGCGCAAAACACGATGAACAAGAGCCGGGCGGCCCTCAAGGCGCGTGAACCCCGACCGGGGTGGTTGATATTTTGGTCCCGAAAATGCTTGATTCTGGTCGTGGTTTTGCCGATACTTCAGCGTTTTACTAATCACGAACCCCTAACAGGATACAGCTATGGGCAAAGGCAGAACGATGAACAAGGCACCAATCACCCGTCCGAAGAAGGGCACCGGTGAGCGGACCCGTCGCGTCAACACGCAGAAGAAGCGCCTGGTTTCGCTGGGCGTCGATGAGTTGAAGGTCGCGAAGCTCAACACGAAGGAAATCCGCGATCTCCTACGCAAACCGGCAGCGCTGAAAACGGCCTGAACAGGGGGGCTGCGGTCTCTCTGCCGTGATGAAGGACTTTGTAATCGCACAGGATGAGGCGGGCGGCTGGCTGCTGTTCGCGGATCCTGTGCGTTTTCTTTTGGCGGATACGCCGGCATCCGTGGCTGGCGTGCTGGAAGCGGCATCGCAGGCGATTGCCGATGGTTACTGCGTGGCGGGCTTCGTGAGCTATGAAGCCGCTGCCGGGCTTGATCCGGTGATGGCCGTGCGTCCGGCATCGGGACGTGTGCCACTGGCCTGGTTCGGGGTCTACCACGAGCCGGAACCGATGGCCTCGCTGCCTGCCCTCTCCTCACCGTTGCCGTACCGGCTGGGGGCATGGGCTTGCGACACCTCCGCGGCGGATTACGCCGAGGCGATCCGCCGGATCAAGGATTTCATCCGCGCCGGCGATACGTACCAGGTCAATTACACCGTCCGGCTGCGAGCCTCCTTCGAGGGTGAACCCTGCGGGCTCTTCAGGCAACTCGTGGAGGCGCAGCAGGCACGCAACGCGGTTTACGTGGAGACGGATGCGCTGGCGGTGTGCTCGGCTTCGCCCGAACTTTTCCTTGAACGCGACGGTCGGCGGATCCTGTCCCGTCCGATGAAAGGGACGGCGGCGCGCGGGCTCACGTCCGAGGAGGATCGACGCCTCGCGGCGGCGTTGGCGGGCTCGGAGAAGAACCGGGCGGAGAATGTGATGATCGTGGATATGATCCGCAACGACATCGGCCGGATCGCCGCCGCCGGTTCGGTGCAGGCATCCCGGCTGTTCGAGGTGGAGACGTACCCGACGCTGCACCAGATGGTCTCCACGGTGGAGGCCAGGACCGATGCGGACTTCGCCCGGACCATCAGCGCGCTTTTCCCCTGTGCCTCCATTACCGGTGCGCCCAAGGTGCGGACGATGCAGATCATCCGCGAGCTGGAACGCTCGCCACGCGGGGTCTATACCGGCATGTGCGGCTACTGGATGCCGGGTGACCGGGCCCGTTTCAATGTCGCCATCCGCACGGTCGTGATCGACCGCCGCACCGGCTACTGGATGCCGGGTGACCGGGCCCGTTTCAATGTCGCCATCCGCACGGTCGTGATCGACCGCCGCACAGGCGAGGCCGAGTACGGGACGGGCGGGGGCATTGTCTGGGACTCGACGTGCGAGAGCGAGTACCGGGAGTGCTTTACCAAGGCGGCAATCCTGACGCGCCCGGTGATCCCGGTCTTCCAGATCCTTGAATCCCTGCTTTACGATCCGGGTGCCGGCTGGTTCCTGCTGGAGACGCATGTAAGGCGCGCGGCGGAAAGCGCCGCGTATTTCGGGTATCCATTCCAGGAAGCGGCTATGCGTGAGAGCCTGGATGCGTGCGTCGCGGGGCAGCCGCACGGGCAGTCGTTGAAAGTGCGGTGGCTGTTGTCGGCGGACGGGCGGATGCATGCCGAGGCGTCGATCCTGGCAGGGGGTGATGAGACCTGGACGGTAGGGATCGCGGAAAACGCCTGCCGGCATGACGATGTGTTTGTCTATCACAAGACCACCCATCGGCACGTCTACGACGAAGCATTGAAACGGGTTCCCGCTTGCCGGGATGTGATCCTGGTCAACGGGCAGGGTTTTGTGACGGAATCGTGCTATGCCAATGTCGTGCTGGAAACGGCGGGGGAGAAAATCACCCCTCCGGTCTCCAGCGGCTTGCTCAATGGCACGTTTCGTGCGCAGTTGGTGGCGCAGGGTGCCGTTCGTGAACAGCCGGTGACGGTTGAGATGCTGCGGCAGGCGGATCGTGTCTGGCTGGTCAATTCCGTGCGCAAGTGGATTCGCGTCCGGCTGACGACGTTATAGGCCAGCCCGCCACACGGGGTCCCGTGCAAAAAACGAGGTGGTAACTTTTTTGGTGGAACGCGACCTCCGGGCGCGTTATGTCCGTGGGGTCTGCATGGGTTGTCCATGGAGGGCTGGAAAACTCTTTTTATGGTCTGCCTATGCTCACATCCACGGGCTTGCGTGCCCGGAGGTCACGCACCACCTTTGGAGTGGCGATAGCGACCGACAAGTGTGACAAAATGGCCACGTTATAAACAAGCCGGTCACGGTCAGGATTAGACCAGTTTTTCAACCATCCGTTTCACGCACTGTGCCACGTTCGGGTCCTGTAGCTTCGCCAGTGCCTTTTCCAGGACAAACACCCGTCTTTTTCGTTCCCCCATCTCTGGCCATTGCTTGAGCAGTGTGCTGACCTTGACCGGGTAGATGTGGTGAACCTGGTTATTGGTGGTCGTGCATCGACTGCGGAAATCCTGAAGGACCCCGATGACTCCAGCCTCTTCCACCGCCTCCATCAGCGCGACTTCCGAGCGGGGAAGGTGTTTTTCCAAGTGCCCCTTGGGCAGTATCCAGTTGTTGCCATTCCGGCTGGTGATGAGCACGAGGTGCAGCTCCCCGTTTCGTATCAGGTAGGGCAAGGCCGCCGCCCGGATGGAACCCTGGTCCGAATAGGGGAGACCGTGAAGCGCCAGAGAGGCGTTCTGGTACTCCGGTCGCCCAGTGATCTCCTCCGTGCAATAGGCCGGAGGAACAAAAGCCTCGCTCGAGGCCACGCTGTCGAACTCCACCTCGGCAATGCAGAGGGGCCGCAGGGAACCGCTGAAACGGTCCACCTCGATGACGTGGCTTCCCTCCGTCAGTGCGTAACGGTTTTTCGCGATTCGACGGCCCTCGGTCAGCGGCCATAGCGTTTCGAACTGCCTGATGCTGATGGATACCTCTGTTTCCCTGCGAACCAGTCCGCGTCCCTCCTTTACCGTCAGTGTGCAACTCAGGTTGCGCTGGCGGATCCGGACCTCGCGGTTCTCCTCCACCACCAGGTAACCCTGTCTTATCTCCATACAAGGCTGGGTGGTCAGTCCGCGCGGTATTGTGGCGACGATAAAGCGACGTTCGATTTCCAGGGGTGCTTGGGACATGGCAGACCTCATGGGTTTAATATTTCCTGGCAGAGTTTCTGATACGAG
>JAIFLS010000125.1 GCA_020048935.1 bacterium
TGGCAAGGCCTTTACGCATAGATGTCGATGGTGGCTGGTATCACGTGATGTCGCGTGGGATTGAAGAATGGCGAGACGTGACCCCAATAACGGAAAATGAATTAATCGACACGCACGTTGGCGAGGAGATATGATGGACCATAAACTGGAAGAACGACTCGCAAAGATCGAGACGAGTCTATTGCTCGTCAAACTTGCTCTCGGGGCTCTCATCGTATTCTTGGTGGTGCGATTCTGGGGCGTCGAGCAACCGGCGCAAATTGGTTTTGTTGCCTCTCTTGTACTTGTGGTTCTGTGGCTCCTTCATCATTTCTTTCTTTCTGCACTGAAGCGCAAACCAGGTTGGAAAGACGACGACAACGAAATATAGGATAGCCAACACCATTTTGAACCTTATTGAAAATTCAGCCGAATATTCAAAAGGTTAAAAACATGTTCGGAAAAAGGAGATTATATTTATGAGCGTAAGATTCCCTCTGGCTATTACCATCGTGGCACTCATAGCCACGATGACTACTGGTTGCGCAACTCAAAGGTGGTCTGTTGAGCGCGCAGACATATCGACAAATCAGGTCGGAGAGGAAGCGCACGCATCCAACACGATCCTTTTGGATCGGCAAACTGGTGACACTTGGCTCCTGTGGCCGGAGGGTGATCAATACCGGTGGCAAATACTGAAGAGATGAGCCCCGAACAACATCCTGAACCTTATCCTGAACCGCTCACGGTTCAGGAAAGGTGAGGATCACGTTGGCTCCAGAGATGATGAAGAGGAAACAGATCACGGCATGGTTGCTCTTTGGCGGAGCGGCAGTTCTGCTCGCCCTCTGGGGGTATGCACGGACCGGATGGGATCATACGGTTCGCCTCCAGGTTGTGCTGCATGGCCTTCCCTTCGCCGAGGTGCGCGAAGATCCCGTTGGTTCCCGACCAGATGGAAATGACCACAATCTGGCTTACCGGCGGTCCGTTTACTCACAAGGGCGGTATCTGGGATATGTTGATAGGTTCCGGAACTTCGTTCGTCCCGGAGATGACCCCGGGAATCCCTGGCCGATGGTCACCGTCGTCGCCATCTTTCATTGGGGGCAGTACCTCGCGACGGCCCTGATTGCAGTTGGTGCAATGATTCGTTGGAGATCACGAAAGGATAAACCGAGCCAACACGCCGTCGCAGGTTACGGCTCGCAAGCTCGCCGAACCTGAACGGCAACGTTCGGCAAGACGATAAGATGAAGACACCGACAAAGCTGAACGTAGTTGGAGGCACGGTCGCAGCCTTCTCGTTCATCTTCCTCTTGGGTTCATGGCCGATGCAGTGGTTCGGAACCGGTCCGATCGCCACCTCGCTCTGGTTTGCAGGCTTGGCCCTTGTCCCGGTCTCAGGAATCTGCTTTCTCCTTAGTATCGGAATTGGAGCGTGGCGAGGAGTCAGAGCGCATGTGTGCGCTCTGGCAACAAGCACGGCCTTGCTTGCAGCCACGGGCACAGCTTGGCTCATATTGTTCAAGTGGCTGTGCCGATTTGAATGAAACCAAGGACGCGTGGGGCAAAGAGTTTCGGTACCGCCTTGTCGAAGGCAAACCGGCAATCGACTCCTCTGGACCCGATGGTATCCTCGGCACGGACGACGACAACGGAAAGAACTGGAAACCAAAAGCGCGAACAACAAGCTGCTCCCGTACGCGCTAACCGCGCGCCGGAGAGCTCGGGCGTTCTTGACATATATACCTTATAGTATGAGGGTTTTGCAAAAGCCTCGTGTATATACGGGAAAATCCGGGCTTGCCTTCAACGCGCTGGAACTCCGATAGGAAACTATGACCTTCTGATCGCCGCTCATGCCCTGTATCAAGGATTGACTCTGATTACAAATATCACCAAAGAATTCCACCGCGTACCTGACCTCATTATCGAAGACTGGATCGCACATTAATGCGGGCTAATGATGTTCGCGCATTAGGATGCTGGTTGACAAGGGTGAGTACAAGCGGTTAGCTGGTGACATGTTTTTACCGACGACAAGCGATGAGGTGGCGCGGCGGGGCTGGGCGGGACTGGATGTGATCCTCGTGACCGGGGATACCTACATCGATTCGCCGTTCGCCGGGGTTGCCGTGATCGGCAAGTGTCTGGTGCGGGCGGGCTACCGTGTCGGTATCCTGGCGCAGCCGCAGACGGATGCCGATTTCACCCGGCTGGGCGAACCGGCGCTTTTCTGGGGAGTGACGAGCGGCTGCGTGGATTCGATGGTCGCCAACCGCACGGCCTCCGGGCGCCGCCGCCGCCGGGATGATTTCACGCCGGGGGGCGAGAATAACCGTCGCCCGGACCGGGCTGTAACGGTCTACAGCAACGCGATCCGCCGCTGTTTCAAGCAGACGGCACCGATCGTGCTCGGCGGCATCGAGGCGAGCCTGCGGCGGGTGGCGCATTACGATTTCTGGTCCAACCGCATCCGCCGCTCGATCCTGTTCGATGCCAAGGCCGACTACCTGCTCTACGGCATGGCCGAATCCAGCGTGGTCGCCCTGGCCGGTGCCTTGCGCGACGGCGGGGATCCGACCTTGATCCGCGGGGTCGGCTTTGTTGCCGCCGCCGTGCCCGAGGGGGCGGTGGAACTCCCGGCCTACGAGGAGGTCGCGGCGGACAAGGAGGCGTTCACGCGGATGTTCCATGCCTTCTATGCCAACAACGACCCGCTCACGGCGCGTCCGCTGGCGCAGCGCCAGGATACGCGCTACTACGTGCAGCAGCCGCCGCCCCTGCCGCTGGATGGACCGGCGCTGGATGCGGTCTACGAGCTGGATTACGAGCGCGACGTGCATCCGTACTATGCCGCCGGGGGCGAGGTGCGGGCGCTGGACACGATCCGTTTCTCGATCACGACCCATCGCGGCTGCTACGGCGAATGCGGGTTCTGCGCGATTGCCGTGCATCAGGGACGGCGCGTCTGCATGCGCAGCGAGGCGTCGATCCTGCGCGAGGCGCAAGCGCTGGCGGCGCATCCGGCCTTCCGCGGCACGATCCTGGATGTCGGCGGTCCGACGGCCAACATGTACGGGATTGAATGCACGCGCAAGGCGGAGTCGGGAGCCTGCCGGGGTAAGCGCTGCCTGCATCCGGCTATCTGCCGCGAACTGCCGGTCGATCATGGGCGGCAGCTGAACCTGCTCAAGACCCTGCAGCAGGTGCCGGGCGTCAAGCGGGTGATCGTGGCCTCGGGTGTCCGGCACGACCTGGTTATGGCGGACCTGAAGCACGGCAAGCGCTATCTCGACGCGGTGGTGCGCGATCACGTTTCCGGTCAGATGAAACTGGCGCCCGAGCATACCGAACCGGGCGTGCTGGCGGCGATGGGCAAACCGGGGCCGTCCTCGCTCAAGGCGTTCCGCGAGGCGTTCAACGAGTCCACCCGCCGGGCGGGGAAGCCGCAGTTCCTGACCTATTACCTGATGGCGGCGCATCCGGGCTGCACGGATGGCGACATGCGCAAATTGAAGACCTTTGCCGCGCAGGAGCTGGAGGTCTCGCCGGAGCAGGTGCAGATCTTCACGCCGACGCCATCCACCTATTCTACGCTGATGTACTGGACGGAGCGCGACCCCTTCACGGACAAGCCCGTTTTTGTCGAGAAAGGCGAGAAGGGCCGCGTACGCCAGAAGGAAATTGTGACCGGACCGGCACGGAAGGTGACATGAGGGGCGCATCTGCGAATCGTTGCAAAATGGCAATAGGAATAGCAACCTATGGTCAATTCATTGCTCGTAATCGTAATCATGATCTTAATCATCATTAGCCATTCTCCTCTAAGAGTTGCAACGATTCGCAGATGCGCCCTGACATGAGCGATCATGGAAAGAAAGGTTGATTGCCGGGGGCTGCTGGTTGTAGAGTGCGGGCAATGAGAATAGAGAACAAAAACGACTGTATTAATGCGGGCAAATTGGCGGCTCGCCTTGGGCTGACGGTTCATCAGTCGCTTCTCGAACGGCGTATTAGAAAACTGATGCTTGCGTATCCATCGAGCCAGTCAGCCAGTCCGGAGGATTGGCTGATGGATGTGGCACATGCCCGAGGCGCACGGGTAGTTCGTCGAATGGATGCGGATAAAGCCGATTTTGCGGCCCCGGCTCCCGATGTTTTCCCTAATGAGGAGCTTGTGGTTGCCATTTGCCAGCTTCAGCGGGAAGATCAACCGCAACGGCTCCGGCTGGCAGCTCAACTCGTTTCGCGGGGTGCTGTCAAGGTGGATCGGCTGCTTCTCCTGGCTCGTCGCGAGCGAGCAGAGGTCGTGCTTGGCGAGTTGGCTCGTCAGGCACTGAAAGTAGAGCCTGGGCACGGCGTATGGCAGCGGATAGCCGATGCCTTTCCGCCTCGACGCGCGTTGCGTTCGCCGATTGCGCACTGGCAGCGACTGGCGTGGCCGGTCATGATGGGCGGGCATCGCGTCAACGCACAACGATGGGAGCTCGTTCGATGACGAATGCAGAGAAAATCTTGAACCGTCTGGATGAATTGCTGGATGCGCCTGTCGAGCTTACGCTATATGGGCGAGCTGCGCTTCTGCTTGGTTATGCCAAGCCAAAGCAGGAATATGCGTTGAGTCTTGATGTGGATGGAGTGTTCTGGATCGGGCAGGCTGAGGAATTGGAGCGTAACGGGAATTTCTGGGAAGCATTAGCGCAAATCAACGAGGAGTTCGAGGACGACGGGTTATATATGACCCACTTGTTTGATGAGGATCAGGTTGTCCTGCGCCCGAATTGGAGGGAAGTGCGCGTCCTCATTGCAAGACCATTTCGTCTTTTAACCCTTTACCGCCTGGCGGATGCGGATTTGCTGTTGAGTAAAATGATGCGCTATGATCCGACAGATCTGGATGATCTCGCCTTTGTTGTCGGTCAATCGGGGTATTTCCCTGCTGATGTTGCAGGTATTGTCGAACAGGCGCGGTTACCGGATTCCGAGGAGATCCGTGAGCAGGTTATGTTATGCCGTGCGTGGCTGGTTCGGCAGGGAATGTGTTCGCCATAAGCCCCTATCGTCAATTGCTCTTGTTGTGTGCTCTCGTCCACCGATCAATGGACAGAGAGTAACTGATTAGTTGCCGTACACTTACATCACCGAAGCCGCACTCGCGGCGCGAGTGGGCTACAGGTTTACCGCCAGTCGGCTTCCGTGATGTGGTAGTGCGTCATGCGGCGGTAGAGGGTCGCGCGGCTGATGCCGAGGCGGCGGGCGGTCTCGTCGCGGCGGCCATTCTCGGCGCGCAGGGCTTCCAGCAGTTGCGCTTTCTCCGAAGGGGCGGGTGCGTCGGGGTGCTGTTCGTTTTCGGCGGATGTCATGATCTCGGGCGGCAGGTCATGGCAGCGCAGCATCCCGTCGCGGCAGCGGATGATCGCGAACTCGATCGCGTTGCGCAGCTCGCGCACGTTGCCCGGCCAGGGGTACGCCATCAGCGCTGCCAGCACGTCCGGGCCTATCACCGGGGCGATCATCTCGTTCTCGGCGGCGACAGCGGCGGCAAAGGTGCGGGCCAGCAGGGGGATATCCTCGCGCCGCTCGCGCAGGGGCGGCAGCACCACGCGCGCCACGCGAATGCGGTAGAGCAGGTCGAGGCGAAAATTGCCGCGCTTGACCTCCTCCTCCAGGTTCTTGTTGGTTGCCGCCAGGATGCGGATGTCGACCTTGCGGGCCTCGGTCTCGCCGACGCGGATGATCTCGCGCTGCTCGAGCGCGCGCAGGATGCGGGTCTGCGTGTTCATCGGGATGTCGCCGATCTCGTCGAGCAGGATCGTGCCGCCGTGGGCGGCCTCGAAGACGCCGATCTGGTTGGACACCGCGTCTGTGAAGGATCCCTTCTTGTGCCCGAAAAGCTGGCTGTTGATCAACGAGTCGGTGAACCCGGCACAGTTGACCACGATAAAGGGCCCGTCCTTGCGCGGGCTGCAGGCGTGGATCGCGCGGGCTACCAGCTCCTTGCCGGTCCCCGTCTCGCCCTCGATCAGGACTGTCGCATGGACACGGGCGACGTCGCGGATCAACTGGAAGGTCCGCAGCATGGGTTCGCTCTTGCCTGTCATCTTCTCGAAGACGGATTTCTCGTTCAGGCGTCCGCGCAGTTCCTGCAGCTCGGAGATGTCGTAGAAGTAGGTGATGCGGAAGGCGGGATCGCGGGGGTCGAGGCGGACGTCGGCCTCCAGGTGGCGCAGCGCCCCCTCGGTCTCGAGCGCGAGCCGCACCCGGGCGCAGGCCGCGGGGTCCTCGGCCGTGAGCAGGGCCGCGAAGGCGGCGGCTGCCTGGCTGTCCAGCGGCAGCAGTTGCTGCCAGGGCCGCCCGGTGGCGGCGGTGCCATCGGCGGTGGCGAGCAGCCGTTCCGCGTAGGCGTTGAGGAAGGTCACGGTCCCGTCCGGGGCGATGCGCACGGCGGCCACGCTGAGCTGGTTGAGGATCGCCTCCAGGTGCTCGTTATGGGCGCGGAGCTGCGCGAGCATGCTGAGCTGGCGGGCCTTGAGCAGCAGCAGGTCGTTCGACTGCTGCTGGAAGGTCTGCTGCTGGTGCACCTCGACGGTTGAATCCAGCAGGATCATCCAGGCCCCGCCCGCCTCGGCGACCAGGTGGAGGTCCGCGCTGCGGTAGGTGTCGGTCATCAGGTGGGGGATACTGGCGTTCTCGCCCTCCAGCGGCAGGAGTCCGACCAGCGCGTCGATCTGGTCGTCTGCCGGCCTGCCCTTGTGCAGGGGCTGTTTCAGGTAGCGGTCCATCTCGCCGCCCCAGGATTGCAGGGTGCCGTCGGCGGCGATAAAGGCATAGGCGGGCTGGCGCCCGTTGAGCAGCAGAGCCTCGAGATAGATGCGGACGGTCGGCGGCAGGGGGGTGGCGTTCATGGGGCTGCCTCGCTCAGGTTCCCGACCAGCATGCGGAACCCCTCCTCGACCCCCTCGCCGGTGCGGGCGCTGCACCGTTGCACTGACCAGCCCTCGTCCTGCAGGGCCGCCAGCGCGTGCGCGTCGATGCACCATTCGTCCTGCAGGTCGCACTTGTTCAGCAGCAGGACAAACGGCAGCGGCCCCAGCTCGGTTTCCATGCGGGCGCGGATGCGTCGGGCGGCTTCCAGCGTTTCCGGGCGGGTACCGTCGGCCACGAGCAGGCAGCCGTCCGCGCCGCGCACATAGCTGGAGCGGACCTGCTGCACGGCATCCTCGCCATAGAGATCCCAGATCAGCAGGGTGGTCTCCTGGCCGTTGACCTCGACGGTCTTCTTGTCGATCTTGACGCCGACGGTGGTGAGGTATTTCTCGGGGAAGATACTGAGGACATAGCGGCTGACCAGGCTGGTTTTGCCGACGGAAAAAGCGCCCAGCATGCAGATCTTGCGTTTCAGTGCCATTTTGGTCGCTGCTCCCGGTTTGTGGTTGCGCATCCGGCCCCGGCCAGGATGCCGATGCTGGAACTCTAAACCTTGTCACCGGAGGTTGCAAGGCGAAAGCCGACAAGACGCGTCTGGTCGGCTTTCGCATTGCATTGGGTGGGGTTGTGGGGCATAGTCCGCCGAAGTCAGGTTCCGGGCTGCCGGGAAAGGATAGTGAATGAAAAAATCAGATGGTTTTGTTTTGATCCCGGCCTATCAGGAGGGCAGTCGGATCGGTGCGGTGGTACGCGAGGTGCTGCCTTTCTGTCCGCGCATCGTGGTGGTGGATGACGGGTCGGCGGACGACACGGCGGGGGCGGCGCGCGCGGCGGGGGCGACGGTCCTGGTGCATGCGCAAAACAAGGGCAAGGGCGCGGCGTTGCAGACGGGATTCGATTATGCGCGCGAGCAGGGCGCGACGTTCGTGCTGACCATGGATGGTGACGGGCAGCACGCCCCGGCCGATATCCCCGGATTCCTGGAGGCGTTTGCCCGTGGCGACGCGCCGGTGCTGGTCGGTGACCGCATGGAGGATCCCAAGGCGATGCCGTTTGTCCGGCGGATGACGAACCGTTTCATGAGCTGGCTACTGAGCCGCAAGATGGGCCAGCGGGTGCCGGATACACAGAACGGCTTCCGCCTGTACCGCACCGATGTGCTGCCGGATATGTCCGGCGGTGATGCCCGTTTCGCGGCGGAGTCGGAGATCCTGCTGATCCTCACGCGCCGCGGTGTGCGGATCGGGTCGGTTCCGGTGCGGATCATCTACGGGGATGAGCGCAGCAAGATCCGTCCGGTGCGCGACACGCTGCGGTTCTTCCGCATGCTGCGGGCGTTTGACCGGAAAGTCGGTGGTGGCAGTTAAATTGTAGGCAAGCCCGCCCGCCCACCGCGGTGGGCGAAAACGGGGTGGTAACTGGAGAAAAATTGAATCGAACGCCCAACAACCTAACGCCCAACATCCAACGCCCAAGTTGGTGAGTCTTTACTTGGATGTTGGGCGTTGGATATTGGGCGTTGGGCGTTGAAATGATTGAAGTTATAAACAAGTCAGCCGCCCGGGGCTCCGTGCGAAAACAGGCGGGTAACTTTTTGGGACGGGAGAACGGAAAACGACTACGGCGACGACTACGGTTGACGCGTGTGTAAGATCGAATCGTAATCCGTAGTCGTTAAACAAGCCGAAATGACTCAGGCGCGTTTGATACGGGCGGCGAAGGCGCCGTCCATGCCGGATTCCGGCGGCAGGCTGGTGCGCTGCTCATCCAGGCGGAAGGCGGGGGTGGCGGCGAGCCAGCGTTCCACGAGCTGCAGGTTCTCTTCCGCTTCAAGGCTGCATGTGCTGTAGACGAGAATACCGTCAGCAGCCAGCAACGGGGCCGCCGCGTCGAGCATGCTGAACTGCAGGCGGGTCAGGGCCTCGAGCCGTTCCGGCGCGAAGCGCCAGCGGGCGTCCGGCCGGCGGTTGAGCACGCCGGTATTGCTGCAGGGCACGTCGAGCAGGATGCGGTCGAAGGGGGCGTGGGCCTGCACGGTCTCGCCCGCGGGCGCGGCGGCATCGGCCTGCACGATCTGCAGGCAGGAGAGGTGGATGCGCGCGGCGTTCTCACGCAGGCGGCGCAGCCGGTCATCGTGCAGGTCGGCGGCGATGATCACACCCTTGTCCTGCATCCGGTCGGCGCAGGCGAAGGCTTTGCCACCGGGGGCGGCACAGGCGTCGAGTACGCGCATGCCGGGTTCGGGGGCCAGCAGCGAGACGGCGAGTTGCGTGGCGGGATCCTGCACGTAGAAGGCACCCGACTCGAAACCGGGAAGCTCGCTGACGGCCGTTCCGGCGGGCACGCGGAAGAAGTCCGTGGCGACGGGGTGCGGGGTGAGCAGCTCGCGCAGGGCGGCGTGCGCGGGCGTATCGGATCCGCGTAGGCGGACAAAGACCTCCGGACGCCGGTTGTTCCATTCGCACAGCGCCAGCGTCACGGTTTCCCCGTATTGCCGCGACCAACGCTCGATCAGCAGGTCGGGATGCGAGAGACGGATGCCGGGGGCGGTTTTTGCGAGGTCGGAAAGCATGGCCTCGCGGCGGCGCAGCGCATTGCGCAGGACGCCGTTCACAAAGCGGACACGGGCGGGATCCAGATCAGCCTTGGCCGCCTCGACGGTCTCATTGAGTGCCGCGTGTGCCGGAATGTTGTCCATGCGGAACAACTGGTACAGGCCGGTCAGCAGGTAGGCCTTGGTCTCCGGATCCGGATCGCGCGACACCATGCCGGTCAGCAGCCATTCCAGCGTGCGGCACCAGCGGACGGCACCGAAGACCATTTCCTGAACAAGGTTGCGCTGCGGCGTGTTCTCGGGGATCAGGCGGTCGGGAAAATCACCGGTCAGCAACCAGCGAGCAAGGATACGGGCGGCAACAGTCCGGGGGGAGGGTATGGGCTTGCTGCTCAACTTGGCGTGTTCACGATATTCCCGGTCTGGATCGGGCGGGGGAAATGCGGAATGAAGTCCGACCACTCCATCCACTGCATTACCAGGAGTGCGATAAAGAAGAGCGTGGCGAAGACCGCCAGGATAGCGAAAGCCGTGTAGGAGGGTTTGGCCTGGACCGGCATGGGCGGATGGGCGATGAAAGGCTCGTTGGAGGGCTCGTCGGGAAATGGCTCGTCCGATACCGGCGCGTTCTCGGCGGATTCCGCCGCACCGCCGGCAGCAGGTGCTGTCGTCGGCGTCAATACCGTCATTTTGCGTTTCTTGATCGTGATGGGTGCGCCCATGTTTGCCCCCTGTGGTCAATTCGTTCAGTTTGATAAATGCCTAAAGATAGTCTTGTTGACCTTTTGCATCAAGATTAAAACACACGTCAGTGCAGATCCTTCAGGAGCGGGTCTTCCCCTTTTTCGGCGGTCGCCTTGCGTGGCTTGCTGAAAAGGATGCGGCGGTAGCCGCTGCTGGCCAGTTCGCGGCTGATCGCGGTCAGGGCCTGCGGGGGGGCATTGGTCGGAATCTCGATGGTGACTTGAGTTGTCGGGTCGATGCCATCCTTCTTCAACCGGGCGGCGAGATTCTTGACGGGGGTTTCGGCGTCGCCGACATAAAGGCGCCCGTTATCGGAGAGCCGCACATGGGCGCCGGCCGGTTTCAGCAACTGCGCGGAAGCGCAGACGCAAAACGATACCATGAGCGCCAGGATGATCGGGTTTGTCAAAATGCGTGTAGTCATGGGGGATATACTAGCGGATGAAGGCGGTTAATCAAGACGCTTCTTCGCGTATTCGGCAACGGAGTCGGCCAGCGGTTGGAAGGCGGCGGCAAA
>JAIFLS010000120.1 GCA_020048935.1 bacterium
ACGCTGTTCGTCTCCGAGGCGTCCACATGCCAGCAGCTTGGGGCGTTTGTCACCCATTCGCCGCCGGATTTCTCGGCACCCAGCCACCAGGTCGGGGCTGCATAATCATAGACCTCACCGGCCGTAAAGAATGCATCACCCCAGTTGATGTAGGCACGGCTGACCGGATTGCTGTCAACCCCGTCCAGCCAGCCGTCACGGTCAGTATCCCCCGCAAAGGGGTCGGTAAGGACGGCGAACTCGGCGAGGTTGTCGAGCGTGTCGGTATCGTCGTCGTACGCGGCATCCACCGCGTTGTTCGCGTCCAGGCCGTAGAAGATCTCGAAGGCATCGCTCATGCCGTCGTCATCGGTATCGATAGCCAGAACCGGGAGCACTACCAACATACCGAGGAAGAGCACTACCGTAGCACGAACCGGAAGACTCAACCGCTGCCACTGTTTTTTCAGTTTCTTTGTCACAATACTACTCCCATACTAATGTTCTAGCCGTTCTAAATCCTACGCTGGATTCCGCCATTTCAGGTTTAAGTCCGGAGCAACCCGTCACAAGTAGACCCCGCATCAAGCTACCCCAGCTTCCGCCGTGCACCTTGTGGGGATCAACATCCGGTTCACTTCCAGATAACAGATCATTGCTCCACTCAGCAATGTTTCCACTTGCATCCGCGAGTCCATAAGGACTTCTCCCGGAATAGCTGCCGACAGGAGCGGTCGACACTGCATTTGCTTCATATATGTCCGAGCTATTCAGGTAGTTAGCGGCGTTGGTGCTCATGGTGTCGGAGGAGGTACCGAACGCATAGAACCGCTGTCTCATATCGCTCCATGCGGCGGCTTTCACCCATTCCGCCTGTGTCGGCAGGCGATATCCGCTGTTCGTGGTTACGCTTGCCCAGCCGTTGGCGGGACTGTATGCGGCATCAAGACCTTCCACAGCGCTCTTCCAGTTGCAGAAGGTGGCGGCGCCGAACCATGTTACATACATCATCGGATGGTCGCCACGACCGGCAACGACCGAGAAGCGCGCTCCCGGAACTGCACCAGCATCATAGGTAACCGAGGCGGCAGGAGCGGCATTGGTGGTCAGGCAAAGCAGGTTGGTGGTGGCGGCCAGATAGACCTCGCCAGCCTCCACGCTGAGTTCGCCGTTGGTCAGGGCGTTAAGGCAAGCCACGTATTGTGACGCCGTCACCTCGAACGGCGACATGAGGTAGTCGTAAGTCACGCCGCTAGCCACCGATCCGGTACTATGTCCTATAGGCACTGCCCTCAGCACGACATTGTCGACGCCAAGCACAAAGTACCAATCACCCGAGTTATAGCGGAACCTGACAGCCAGGGTTTGCCCCAGATTGGCATGGGCCTGCCCCGTCGCGAACACCAGCCCACCGGAGACAGACATGTTGCCGGACGCAATGGTCTCGCCAACGGTTGAAGCCACGACACTGGTGCCCGCGAGAAGCTCCGCCTTGTACTGCAGTGAACCCGAAGCATTCTCGGCGGCGGCATTGAAGGTAAGGGTATACGTGTAATTGGGCTTCAAGGTATCGACTATGGATGTCGTGGTAATGTAGCGGGCATTCCAAATCCATGCCGCCTGATACCCATAAGGCGTGGACATGGTGCCGGAGTCCTCATTCCAGAGACCCGCCCTGTTGTCTGAACGGGACCAGCCTGGAGGCATGGTGCCGCCATCAGGCGTACGCCCGCTGACGATAGGCGTTTCAAAGCTGTCATGGAAAACCAGATATGGATCGACGACCGCACTCTCTTCAGATGACCAATCGGTTTCATTCAGGTTGGCAGAGATGTCGCGGGTCTTCACTTTGTAACTGTATGTGACGTAAGGGGTCAGGTTTGCATCAGTCCATGCCGGGCTATCCTGCCAGCCACTCGAATTCCCGTTGACTGTGTTGCTGAAATAGTATTGAACCCCGTTCACATCCGTGGCTTGCGATGCGGTCATGGTAATGGAGTTATTAGCGGCCGCCGCCGGCTCGGAACCATCCCGCCAAGTCGACGGATCGGGGCTTGGCGCCGTGACATCGGCGGCGGTACTCGAGGCAAGAAGAAGCACATTGTCGTAGATGATGTGTCCGCCGCTGTACCCGCCGGTGGGCTTGCGAAGGCGCACGCCTATGGCCTGCCCCAGACGCGGATTGCCCGGAGCTGGACTGAAGGTGATGGTTCTGCTTGTTGCAGCCATGCCGTTCGTGCCAGGCGAGCCTGATGCGGTGGCTATGACATTGGTGCCAGCAAGAAGATCAACGCCGTACCCCGCGTTGCCGCCATTTTCAGCGGCAGCATTGAAGGAAAGAATGTACTTGATGCCAGCTTCCAACACGGCACCCGTATTGGCGATGGTGTATTTTGTACCCATGGACCCGACATTGTCATATACATAGGCAGCCTGAGAGCCAAAGGGCGTCGCAAATGTTCCAGCGGCCTCGTCATGCAGACCGGCAGTTCCTGTACCGGTCCGAACCCAGCCCTGGGAGTTAGTAGCATATGATGCGGTAACATCCGCGTGCGGTGGCGCTTCGAAGCTCTCATAAAGCAGGACTTCGGAATCCGCAGTGGCGCTGGCCTCTTCCGACCACCCCGTCTCATTATCGTTCTTTGAATTGTCGCGGGCCTTTACCTTATAGGCATAGGCGACGCCATCGGTCAGCCCTGTATCGGTCCAGATATTGGCATCAATCCATCCGCTGACGTGGCCATTCACCGTGTTTGTGAAGAAATACTGCACATGATTGGCGTCGCTGGCCCTGGCGGCGGTCATGGTTATACCGGCATTCGCTGAAGCCACCGGCCCGCCGTCCCAAAGCATGGCGTTTGGCACCGGAGCCGTGGTGTCGAAAGAGGTGTCGGACGCCTCAAGCCTGAGATTGTCGAACATCACGTCCTGATTCCATGCGCCTGCAACCTGGCGCAACCGGATGGCGAGAGGCTGGCCGAGATGCGAATTGCTGTCTGTTGCTATGAAGCTGATCCTGGCTTGTGACGACAAGGAGGACAGTGCCGCCGTGGCCGAGAAACTATTGGCGCTCGCGGGAGCGTTGGTAACACTGGCGATCACATTCGTTCCGGCAAGCAAATCGATGGCACCGGCAGCTCCTGAACCGCCAACGGCGATATCACAGGTGAGCGTATAATGCACCCATGCCGTCAGGCTTTTATGGAGGATTGCCGGTGTTGTCGCAAGGGCGCCGTCACGCAGCCCCGTATTCGGATAGTCATCCAGATACGCGAATTGCGAGCCCGTTTTGCCGGTCATGGAAGAATCATTTATGCCCGTTTTGTCTGTCCTCGTCGAGATCCACCCTGACGGCGAATTCGTGACCCGGCCGGTTGTATCCGGGTTCTCGAAGCTCTCGTAGAAGGAAAACGTGATTCTGGAGGCAACCAGCAGCACGTTATCATATAGGATGTGGCCGGTGCTGTACCCGCCGGTGGGTTTGCGAAGCCGCACGCCTATGGTCTGGCCAAGGTAAGGGTTGTCGGGGGCCGGGCTGAAGGTGATGGTTCTGCTGGTTGCAGCCATGTTGTTCGTGCCGGGAGTCCCTGATGCGGTAGCTATTACATTAGTCCCGGCCAGAAGATCAACGCCGTACCCGGCCGGACCATTGTTCTCAGCGGCAGCATTGAAGGAAAGCACATACTGGGTACCTACCTCCAGGACTGCCGCCGTGTTGGTGATCGTATAGCGCGTATTCAATGTCCCTACATTATCATAAAGATAGGCAGCCTGGGAGCCATAGGGCGTGACAAACTTGCCTGATGCCTCGTCATGCAGACCAGCTTTACCGGTTCCTGTCGTGCTCAGGACCCATCCCTGCGAGTTTGTGCTAATTTCGTTGGTGACATCCGCATGCGGCGGTGCTTCGAAACTTTCGTAGAGCAGTATATCGGAATTGACAGTGGTGCTCTTTACCGCCGACCAATCCGACTCGTTCAGATTGGAGGAACAATCCCGAGTTTTCACCTTGTAGGTGTATGTTGCACCGTCCGTAAGACCCGTGTCCGTCCAGCCCGGGCTTGACTGCCAGCCGCTGACGTGACCGTTTACCGTATTGGTGAAGAAGTATTGGATTCCGTTTGGATCGCTGGCTGTGGCGGCGATCATGTAGATGCTGCTTCCTGAAACGGGTACCGGCTCGGCCAGCCATGTCGATGGATTTGGCGTCGGGGCTGACACATCAGAGGAAGTATCGGAAGCGGCAAGCTGTATATTATCATAGATGATGTGGCCGGCGTTCCACGCGCCAGTCGGCTTGCGAAGACGCACGCCTATGGTCTGCCCCAGATGCGGATGGCCCGGCGCGGGAGTGAAGGTGATAGTTCTGCTTGTTGCAGCCATGTTGTTCGTGCCGGAAGTGCCTGATACCGTAGCCACCACATTCGTTCCGGCAAGCAACTCGACTCCGTACCCGGCCGGACCATTGTTCTCAGCGGCAACATTGAAGGAAAGAACGTACTGGGTACCAGCTTCCAGCACGGCACCCATATTGGCGATGGTGTACTTCGTATCCATCGTACCTACATTATCGTAAACATACGCGGCCTGCGAACCGTAAGGCGTGACAAACTTGCCTGATGCCTCATCGTGGAGACCGGCATTTCCACTCAGCGTAGTGCTGTATACCCAGCCCTGGGAGTTGGTTGCGTATGCCGAGGTTACATCCGCGTGCACGGGTGCCTCGAAGCTCTCATAGAGCAAAACACTGGAACTAGCCGTCGCGCCTGCCTCGTCCGACCATGCGGTTTCATTGTAATTGGACGAGTTGTCGCGTGCCTTCACCTTGTAGCTGTATGTGACGCCATCCGTAAGTCCCGTGTCCGTCCACACCGGAGAACTTATCCATCCGCTGACGTTTCCATTAACGGTGTTAGTGAAGAAATACTGCACGTGGTTGTCGTCCGTCGCGGTAGTCGCCGTCATCGTTATGCTGGTATTGGCTGAAGCTACCGGACCACTGTGCCAAAGCATCGTCGTTGGCACCGGGGAATTCGTATCGCTGGAAGTATCAACAGCATCAAGCCTCAGGTTATCGAACAGGACATCCGCATTCCACACCCCTGCGACCTTGCGCAACCGGATTGCGAGCGTCTGCCCGAGATACGGATGGCTGTCGGTCGGGATGATGCTGATCTTTGCCAATGAGGACATGGTCTCAAGGGCGTGGCTCACGGAGAAATCGTTTGCGGTGGCGGGCGCGTTTGTCACGCTGGCGATCACATTCGTACCGGCCAACAGGTCAATGGCGCCAACTCCGCCAGAGCCTGAAACCGTAACGTCACAAGTTAGCGTGTAATGGACCCATGCCGTCAGGTTACTGCTTAGGATTTCGCTGGTTGTCGTCAGCGCTCCATCAAACAGTCCGGTGTTGGGATAGTCGTCCACGTATGCGAACTGGGTGCCAGTCTTATCGGCGACGGATGCGTCATTGATGCCGGTCTTGTCGGTCCTGGTTGAGACCCAGCCCGCAGGCGAGTTTGTGACCCTGCCTGTGGTGTCGGGACACTGGGCCACAACAAAGAGCCATGCGGTCAGGGCCAGGCATATCCGGGCTGGCATTTTGCGAGCACTTGTAAATCCAATTCCCATACCGCCTCTTGGACGGCCATCAAGCCTGCACGTACAGAACAGTTTCACGTTTCGGTTCCCTTCGATGTTCTCGACCGCTCCCTCATGAAGAGTTAGCGCCGACATAATCGTTGCCTTTCCACGTCATCTGCATACCGGCTGCAGAACACTCACCACTTCAGCATCTCCGTCTTCGCTCCCAGTGCTATCCGGTGTTGCACTAGAGAACGGATCACGGTTGACAATGTACAGACTTCACAAGCATTTTGTCTATTACGATTTCCCCCATTTTTCACTAAGGATTTTCCCTAGAGGTCCCTAGGGGTGGGCAACTCCATGAGGTACGGCGAACGTGATGCGGCATCGCATGAAACCAAAGGAAATGGCCACATTCGCCTTGATATCCACCCAAATACACCAGGCACGGACCAAATTCGGGACGCCGTTGCCACATGTATCAGCGACTAAAGCTCCAGAGCGGTCAGCCCCTCTTGAATGGCGTACTTCGTGAGCTGGGGAATGCTGTGTACGCCTACCTTTTCCATGATGTTCGATCTATGGGTCTCAATCGTTTTTGGAGACAGACCAAGCCTCTCTGCAATACACTTTACCGTGATGCCTTCAGCAACTAACTGGAGGACCTCACGCTCACGGGCGCTCAGCAACGTCATGGCTGACGCATCAGACCCGGAGCCGGGACCATTGACAATATCACCCACGACAATGCCCTGAATCGCCGGGCTGAGGTACGGGTTTCCACCCTGGATGATTTCAATTGCCCGTATCAGTTCCACACACGCAGAGTCCTTGATCAGGAATCCACGCGCACCCGCCCTGAGGATCTCCTGCACCAAACGCCGGTCGGTCGTCATCGAAAGCGCCAGCACTTTCGCGTTCTTGACGATTCTACTTAACCTCTTTGTTGCCTCGACCCCATTCATGTCAGGCATGGCGATATCCATAATCACGATATCCGGCAACGTTTCTTTCGCCATCGCAAGGCATTCCCTCCCATTACAGGCATCGCCCACAACGTCGATGTTTTCTTCGTTTTCAAGGAGAGAGCGCAGGCCTTCCCTGACAATCCGGTGGTCATCGACAATCAATACCCGTGTTTTCACAGAGTCACTCATTGGTTTCCTCCTCTCGGTTCATGCCTAACTCGTCTATATGGGCACACTCACTATTGCTTTTGTTCCCTTGCCCGGCTCTGACTGGAGAACCAAGCTGCCATTGATTGCCTTGAGCCGCTCGCGCGTGCTGAACAGGCCAAAGCCCCCCTCCGTATTGCGTTGAGACTCCAGCGCCACATCGAACCCGGATCCATGATCCTCAACGGTCACGCATACGGAGTCCCGCTGCTGGGATACTGTCACGACGCATTCGTCGGCTCCCGAGTGTTTTGCCGCATTTACGAGCAGTTCACGTGCAGCCCGGAAGACATGAGTGAGGGTCTTCTCATCAAGACAAACCGGATCCTCGCATTTATTGAAAGTAACGTTGAGGCCATGCATCGGCAGCATGTGCCCCGCCAGATCCTCCAGCCCGGCCTGGAGTCCGTTCGTATAGAGACTCGGAGGACTAAGCTGAAACACAAGAGAACGCGTTTGCTGGAGCGCTTCCGTTATAATCTCGTTCGCTCGCTCAAGGCGGCGAGACCGACCAGCGTCGTCCTGACCTCGGGCACAAAGACTGATTTGTATTCGAGCTGCGACCAAAAGCTGCGCAACCGAATCGTGAAGATCCTGGGCCAGCTTGCAGCGCTCCCTCTCCTCAGTAACCTGGAGCTGCGAATCCATCTTATGGAGCGCCTCCTGGTAGTGTAGCAATTCATTTTCGAATTCCTTCTGCCGCGATATATCAACAACAATCGATCGGACCCCGGTAACCACTCCGTCTTGGTACATGGGGGTCGAAAACGTGAGGATTGGAAAGGTCACGCCAGACTGATGCTGACCGATGAACTCGACGCCGCTTGCAGGCTCCCCGTCCAGGACACGCATTAAAGTCGACGCGACCCGCGCCGCGTCCTCTGGCGAAACGCCCTGCGGTAGGTAGAACCCTTTTCGCAGCATCTCCTCTGTGATACCAAACCGTTCCATCCCGGACCGGTTCAGAAACAGGACACGACCTTCCCTGTCAGCTTCGAACACCGTTTCGGGTAACAGTTCAGCCAGGCTTCGGAAACGAGCCTCACTGACGCGTAGCTTGTCATCCAAGGCTTTCGATGCACATACGAGTTTGTGGTGAGTCACCGCTATTTGAATCGGGGTGATGAGATCCTCAATGCGTTCCAACGGTTTCCGAATATAGTCCTGAGCTCCAAGGCGCAACGCATCGATAGCCGAAGCAATGCTGTCGTGACCAGTGAGAAGAATGACGGGGAAGGACTCCTCTTTTGCCCGAATTGCGCGCAAGACATCCACGCCGGTCATATCTCCGAGGAGTACATCGGTTACCACCACATCGAAAACCGCGGAATCGAAGGACTCAATGCCCTGTTGTCCGGTTGTAACATGCACAACACGGACGTCATGCCATTCCAATATGCGCTTCAGCGTCTGACCGGCGTCCCTGTCATCCTCGACAAGCAGCACATCAATCGCATCTGCAGAAAAGTTTGGCGGCCTCAAATCCTTATCCGTCGATGCCACGGGAGGTGGCGTTGCCAACATCTTCTCGCTCATGGAGACCATAGTCGGCAAGAAGCCGCCCCCGCCGCGGAACGTGACACCCCCTGCTGGCGGCGGCAGCACCTGCTCAAAGGCGAAACACGAAGACGCCGTATCCGGATACCGGTGCTGGATATGGTGGTTTGAGGGACACTCGCGGAGGCGAGTCTGGCTTCACCATTGCCCCATCGAAGGGGTGAGCGTTTCGCTCACCCCTTTGCGATGCGAATGCAAAATCGCCTAGCGACTGGCGCCCCCAGAACTCAGGCAGATTTCCGGAAGTAGGTACAACACCCTGCATTTCAAAGGCTTGCGGCGTTACCGTGCGGGTACGCCGATTTCCGGGATGATTTTCGTGAGTTGCATTCCCCCATCGAAGGGGTCGGTGAAACGCAGACCCCTTCGATGCGCCGCCCTTGTTTGTTTCGTGCCGACGTCCCCGAGTGCACGCGTTACGTCACTGGGCAGAACCCACACCCGTGTTATTATTTTTAGCTTGTCGTCTGGTGCCTACACACGGACAGTAGATCCGCAAAGCACTGGACTCTGGCGCATGGGATTGGTTTACGACCGCAACGGCTACACGGGCGTCAGCCAACTGCACTGGCTGCCGGAATCCGTTATTCGGTTCCGGCAGGTTTTCGACTGGGTATCGGCAACACGGAATTAACGGGAAGTAGAATCTTATACGGCCTGCAACGCGCCTAACGGGTGCCGAAATGGAGGGCGGGGCTATGGGCGGGGGTGGTTACGGCAGTCTGGTACACGTGGCGGCGGCGGGGAAATTCCCGATAGAGCGATGCGAATCAGGAAATGTGTGTGTAGTTGTGTGTGTAGAATCGCTCAGGATTTCACACGTTTTCAGGCGATTACAAAAACAGCAGGATTCATTAGGATTCGCCGGAAAGCCTTATAAACAAGGACTTTATTGCTAGGAAAAGTGGTCGGGGCGGCGAGATTCGAACTCGCGGCCTTTTGAACCCCATTCAAACGCGCTACCAGGCTGCGCTACGCCCCGACTTAATAATCCAACTGGTCCGGGAACGCTATCACGCTGCCATAGCCGCGTCAAGCCGTGATTCGGCAAAAGCGACTTTTTCTACAGCGTGACAGTCGAGATGTCGGCGGCCTTGCCATCGCCGCCGGGCTGCCCGTCCGCCCCGTAGGAGAGGACCTCGTAGGTTTCCCCGCCAGTACCGGGGATGAGGTAGACGTAGGGGTTACCCCAGGGATCGAGAGGCAACTGTCGCCGCTCGAGGTATCCGCCCGATGGGAACTTGCGAGGCTGAGGGTCGAGTGTGGATGGAACAACGAGAGCCTGGAGTCCCTGCCGCTGGGTCGGATAGGCCCCGTTGTCCATCTGGTAGGACTTGAGCGCCAAACCGAAGCCCTTCAACTGCGCCACGGCAGCCGCATGACGCGCCTCGTGCGGTTTGTCCGCCAGGTTGACGCCAACCACCGTCCCCAGGATCGTGATAATGAGGATAACCACCAGCAGCTCGATCAACGTGAACCCGCCATTCCGTTTCATTTGCATCGTCAAACTCCTTTAAAACAACTCGCCTTGCCGTGTGTCCTGTTTCGGACCGCCAAGCTTCTCGTAGAGCGCATCCAGCCGTGACTGGTAGAACGCGACGTTCTCATCCCGGTTCCGCGGGTCCCAGTCGGACACCAGCTTGCTGTTCTCATGGACGGCCACGTTCTTGCGGGTGCCGGTGATATAGAAGGCGACCTGGTCTCCCGCCTTGTACTCCCGGCCCGCTGCCAGAGCCAGTTCGTAGGGCGCGCGCCTGGCACCACCCTCCTCGATCTTGCGTCTGTAGGTCGCCAACGAATCGGAAAGTGTTTCCATGCGGGCAAGTGACTCGACCGGCAATTTACGCCGCGAGATGGCATCGTCAAACTTGGTTTTCAAGGCAGGCAGTTCGTTATCGCGTCCTTCCAGGCGCAGGCGGATGAACTGCCGCATGAAATCCCGCTGGTACACTTCCAGTCCGCGCGACTTGAGCGCAGCGCCCTTGATGATCATCTCGCCGTCCTGCTGTAGCAGGGCGTAGTTTTTCATCTTGTAGCTGAACATGGCGGCATACTCGCCGTCGAACTCGATCTCGATGCCCTCGGGCAGGGATTCGGCAAAGCGGCGGCGGAAGTCCGACTGCCTGCCTGCATCCGCGCCATCCGATGGCGGCACGTAATAGATGCCATCGGTATCGATCTCCACTGGCTTTGCCCCGTTATCCTCCAGCCACATCACCATCCGCGTCAGCAGTTCGCGCCCTTCACGGGTGATGCGGTCGGCGACGTCGAAATCGTTGAACCGTGCCTGCGAAAAACCCAGATAGCCATAGAACGAGTTGATCAGGATCTTGAACGTGGTCTGCAGGGCATCCAGCTCCAGCCGTTCATTCTCGCCGGAAGCCTGGCGCATGGCGCTCTTGGCGTTGAGGCGGAACGTGCGGAGTGTCTCCAGCAGCTTGAGGAAGACATGCACCGCGTCAGTTGCCGGACCCAGCTTGTGGTTCAGCATCAGCGAGGGGTACAACGAGCGGATATCGCAGTGGTGGACATTGCGCAGTACGCCCTCGGCAAAGAGGTCGGTATAGCCGCCGGAGAACGGGCGGCCAACCTGAGGCAATGGCAGCGCCCTGCCCAGCCGCAGGTATTCCCGCAGCATCAGCGCATCGATCTTGACCGCGTTGCCGCGCAGGGAGACGTTCTGGTAGGTGAACGGCAGCATCTGCGCCTGCGCGAAAATACTGCGCGAGAGCAGCGACGCGACGCTGCGCGTCTCGGTGACATCATCGCGGACATAATCCATCAGGCGTGCCGGATCCCTGGCAAACACCTCGCTGATATCGCCGCCAGCAACATAGGTGCGCTCGGGGGCGGCCACCCCGAAATGCACGGCAACGGACTTGAGGCCGAAACTGTCCAGATCCCGGTGCGAGACGTCGTAGGCCTGCGCCAGGAACATCGTGTCGATCACGTGCCGTCCGAATATATCAAAACGCGTATAGGGCACGGTGCGCTCGCCGGCACTGAACTGGCTTGGACGCTGCTCCGGCACGCTGCCATCGCGTCCCAACGCCAGCTTCACGCCGCAGCGGGCCGCACGCGCGGCGATGTAGGGCAGATCGAAATTGAAAAGATTATGCCCCTCGATCACATCCGG
This sequence comes from bacterium, assembly GCA_020048935.1. Taxonomy (GTDB): domain Bacteria; phylum Verrucomicrobiota; class Kiritimatiellia; order UBA8416; family UBA8416; genus UBA8416. The sequence continues at coordinate 11,434 of JAIFLS010000120.1, forward strand.
ATCGCGCTCCCGCACCCGGTCGACAAACCGTTCGAGGAGCGTCTTCTCATCGAGTTTTGAACCGTCCAGCACCTCCACCCAGCCGCTCTGGTCGGCCAGGGCAATGGCCACGATGCGGTCACCCTCGCGCTCGGAACTGCAGAAGTCGTAGCCGCGGGTGGTCACGCACTCAATATCCACCTGCATGCGCCGGACCTGGTCGAAGGTCATCCCCTTGAACAAGGTACACCCGCTCTGGAGCATGTACTGCTGCACGCGGTCGGACACGATCAGGTACGGTGCGCCCGGTGCACCAGCCGATTCCCCGGATTCCGCCTTGAGCCAGCGCCGTGCCTCCTGCCATCCGGCACCATCGTGGAACGTGAGCAGCGTATTGATCGGGGAATCGCCCTCCAACTTCTTGCGGTCGGCCGCAACCGGGCAGGAATCCCCCAAAGCCGCCTTCATCAGCGCAAACGGACGGAAGGGTATCTCCTGCCTCTGCAGCATTCCGTCTGCCTCACGTCGATAAACGAGGATCGCGTCGCCCTTTTCCTCGACCGCGACGATACCCAGGGTTGCCGACGCACCGAATAGCAGCGGATCATTATTCAATAACGGCTTTTTCACAAATACTCCAAACCGGTAACTGCATGCCGCCCACCGGCTTTGCGCCGGTGGAGGCAAACGTTGTGGGAGGCCTGCAGCCACCCCCACTCAACTTCCTTCACCACCGGCAAAAGGCTGGTGGGATCGAGGCCATTCAATATCTCAGCGATAGCCCCCCGAACCAAGTCCCATCTCGGGGAAGGCCGTCAGCCAGATTTCCAGCAGGACGCGATACTCGTCGTCGCGCTCGGTCCCATCCGTGCGCGTGTAGCCGGGGAGCACGCTGCCGCCGAGACGGATGCCGAGGCAGTCAAGCTTGCGTTGAACGTAGCCGCCCTGCTCCTCAAGGCGGCTTTCCTCGAATTCGTAGCGCCCGAACACGTTGAACGCCCAGTCCTTGTTGGGATAGATCGTGGCATCGGCCGCCAGCAGATTGCTATCGGAATCGCTGTAACGGTGTTCAACCCCGATCAGCCAGATGTCCTCCCGTATCAGCGAGAATCGCGAATTCAAATTTGCCAGCAAGGAATCCTCAAGACTGTAGGCACCATCGACCTCCAGCAGCATCCAGGAGGACGGACGGAATTCGGAATCGAGGTTGATAAGATCAAGCATCGGTTCGTCATCCTCTGTATTCAGTTTCAGTGTCGTGAACAGGTTGACATCCACCGCATCGACCGCCCGGCTGTCGCGCTTGGTCTGTAGCTTGTTGCGAACGCCCAGGAGAATCTGGTGGAGTTCATCGAGTGTATCGACACTGTCGAACTGGTAGAGTTCGCCTGGCAAAACGTTGGGTTCGAGGCGCAGGGAGTAATTCACATAGGGTTCCGCGACATGCCGCCACGGCGGCTGGCCGTCGCCCGCAGGAACCAGCGTCTTGAATGCCTTGTAGGAGACCTCGGTCCCGACCTCGAAGGCGTGGCGCAGTTCGGCATCGCCCGCCACCTGTGACGTCACCACATTGGTTGTCGTCACCATATTCGTTACGCCAGCTATGGTTACAGCCTCGGTGGTTACCGTCGCGGTCTCTAGATATACTGGTGTTTCGGTATAGTACGTCGCACGGTAGCCTGCACGCGGAATGACATTCAGCCAACCATCCAACTGCCTGGGCTGGTAGAGCATATGCGAGGTGTCCAGGCGGAAGGCGGAGTAGTCCTCATCCTCGGAGTCCTCCGGCCAGACGCGTTCAAGCCCGGACACCGAGCTTTCGCTCTCATAGTAGAACGAACTGCTGGAAAGCTGCCGCCGGAACACGTCCAGCGAGACTTCCGGCAGGCGGTTGACGTTGCTGTAGAAGTCGTTCAGCCGCATATTGGCCAGCGCGGTCAACGTGAAGTCTTCACGCCGGTGCGCCACCGTCAGGTAGTTTTCCGGCTGGGTTGCACGCCGGTACTCGCGTTCAAAGAAATCGCGGCGCACTTCGATATCGCTGACATACTCGAGCTGAAGCAGCATCTGTGTCCGTTCATCAAAATCCTGCGTATGGCGCAGCCGCATGCGGTAGCGCTCAGGATCAATCGGCACGGCATCTGCCGGGCTGTCATCCGGCATCGGCTTGTCATCATCTATGAAGTAGAGCGAGAGATCGCCAAATCCGTTATCCACCTTCCATTTCAAATCCTCGCCGGCGGCAAGGCCGCGCTCGGTACGGTAGTCCAAGCGGTGCTGGGCCTTCAGATCCGGTGAAATCCGGTACCGGTAGGAGGACAACAGGTATGCACCCCAGTCGCTGCTATACCCCGGATAGAAACGGAATCCCGATTCCTCATTGAGGCTCTGACGCCAGTATGGCATGTAGAAGCAAGGCACGCTTCCGAAATACCAGACGGCCCCCTTTGCCGTTATGTGATCGTCCGGCACCACCTTGATCGTCTTCGCCTTGACGTGGTAATGAGAGTGCGGATGCTTGTAGATACAGGTGGTGACCTTTGCATTGTGCAGCAAATAGGTGTTGTCGGCTTCCCGTTCCACCTTGTCGGCCAGGATTCGGAACGGTTCTGAATCCACAATCGGTGCATCCAGGCTCGACACCCGCGTACGGAAGTTATAATGCAGCTTGGCTGCACTCACCTTCTCCGCCCCGCGCATGAGCAGAACATTGCCAAGCGCATAGGCGTCCCCGCTGTTGATGTCCACCAGTACCCGGTCCGCCCGCAGCACATCCTTGCCGCAGGAAATCACAACGTTGTCGGAGGCGGTGATCCGCCCGTTTATCTTGTCGTAATCAATCGGCCCATCGGCATTCACCTCGATGGGGGTATCTGCATCAGGAACAGAAAAGGAATCCATGACACCCATTCCCTGCGTAAACCCCGGTGTGCCAGCGGACACCAGTGCAAAAGCTACCATGGAGAAAAACCATCTGCGGCTGTATTTTCCTATCATTCGGATTCCCCTGTTGTTTGGTCCGGCTACTTCAAATATGGCAGCAAGATACACGTTAACTGCCCGTTTGGCAATCGTTACTAGTCCTCCTTGCGCGAGTAGAGGACACTGCCGTCGCCCGCGTTCACGATGGCAAAGAACTCGACATGCCGGGAGGGGTCGGAGCGGAATACAAGACGCCCGTTGAAGCGTTTCTCCAGTTCCACCAGGAAGGCTTCATCCTCGCGCCGCAGCCGGTCCAGCACGGTGGGATGCACCACCACCTGGAGGTTGGGTATCTCGTTGCGTCCGCGATACCGCCGCAGGGCGGCGGCAAGCTGGCGCTGGATCTCCACGCTGACACCCAGAGGCGAACGCACATTTCCGCGACCATGACAGTACGGACAGTCGATCACCGAAGATGACAGCAGGCTTTCCTCCACGCGCTGCCGCGTCATTTCCATCAGGCCAAGCTCGGAGATCGGCAGGACGTTGGTCCGGGCTCGATCCTTCTTCAACGCGGTCTTCATGGCCCGGTAGACGGTGTTCTGGCATTTGCGGGACTTCATGTCGATCAGGTCGATCACCACCAGCCCGCCGATGTTACGCAGGCGGAGCTGGCGGGCCACCTCGTCAACCGCCTCGAGGTTCACTTCTAGAATGATATCCTCCTGGTTGCCCTTGCCCTTGTGACGCCCCGTGTTGACGTCGATCGCGATCATCGCCTCGGTCTCGTCGATCACCAGGCAGCCGCCCGACTTCAGAGGGACCTGGCGGCGGAATGCCTGCTCGACCTGGCGTTCAACGTCATAATGCTCCAACAAGGGCATATCGCCCTCGTAGAGCTGGATTTTCGCCTTTGCCCGGCGTGATATCTCGGAGGCAATGGTCCGCAGCCGCTCGAATTTCTCGCTGTTATCCACGATGATGCGGTCGATTTCATCGGTGAGACTGTCGCGGACAACCCGTTCCACCAGGTCAGGTTCCTGGTAGAGACAGCAGGGCGCGGGATTTTCAACCATGCCTTTCTGCAAATCCTGCCACGAGATCGCCAGTCCGCGCAGATCGGGCACGAAACTGCGCTTGCTGGCCTCCGCCGCCACCGTCCGCACGATCAGCCCGCAACCGGCGGGCAACGGCAGCCGCTCGAGGATCTTCTTCAGCCGCGCACGCTCCTTGACGTCGGCGATCTTGCGCGATACCCCCGTCATCGAGGATCCCGGCATCAGCACGAGATAGCGACCGGGAATACTCAGGCTGGCGGTCACGCGCGGCCCTTTGGTCCCGATAGCGGCCTTGGTCACTTGCACCACGATCTCCGATCCCGGCGGAAAACGCTTTGCGATCTCCTCGTTCGAGAACCGCTTGCGTCTCGGTATGTTCCGGCTGGCCTGGCCGCGCGGCCCGCCGCCGCCCTCCTCTGCCGCCAGACGGGCGTCATCGTCGGGAATCATGTCCCAGTAATGAAGGAACGCATTCTTCTGCAGGCCGATGTCGACAAAGGCCGCCTGCAGCTCGTTCTCAAGGTTCTGGATGCGTCCCTTGAAGATGCTGCCCACGATACGCTGCTCGGTCGGGTGCTCGACATGGAACTCCTCCAGCACCCCGTTATCCAGAACCGCTACACGCGTTTCGAGATACTCCGAGTTGATGACAATCTCATTCTTGCTCCGTTGCAATGTTTTTCTTCCGAATCCAAACATGACTCCCCCTTCGTTTACATACACATCCGCTTACCGGTACGTTTCGCGCCGGTCACTGCGGATATAGACACTCTGGATGATGCCAAGCGCTGACATCATCACGACCATGAACGTGCCCCCGTAACTCAGCAACGGCAGCGGCAGGCCGGTAATCGGCATCAGTCCGACTGTCATTGCGATATTGATGAACACATGAAAGAATATCAGTGACGTGATGCCGGTGCAAAGCAAGCGGCCCAGCGGGTCGAGCGTGCACAAGCCCGTCCATACGCCACTGCCGATCAGCGTTGCAAAAAGCACCAGGACCGTCAATGACCCGACAAACCCCGTCTCCTCGGCAATCACCGAGAAGATGAAATCAGTCGGTGACACCGAACGCGGGAGGAACCCGAGAATATTCTGGGTTCCCCGCAGATAGCCTTTCCCCCTCAACCCTCCGGACCCCACGGCAATCTCGGACTGCCGGTTGTTCCATCCGGCACCAAGCGGATCTTTTTCCGGAGAGAAAAAGACCTCGATCCGACCCCGCTGGTAATCAGTCAACCCCGTCATCGAGGCAATGCGTTCCTGCGTGGCCTCGCCGGCCCCCAGCATGGCCGGCAGGAACAGTCCCGCCAGCACGAGACCGACCACCACCGCCCCGATGCCGGCTAGTCCCCCGACATAGCGGAACGGGACGCCAGCCACGAACATCAGGACCATGGCCGTCGGCAGGAACACCATGGAGGTCCCCAGGTCCGGCTGCACCATGATAAGTCCCGCCGGCACCGCTGCCAGCGCCAGTATCTCGAGCATCTGAAGCGGACGATGCAGTGCGCGCCCCTGTTCGCTCAGACGTCCGGAAAGCAGGATGATCGTCGCCAGCTTCGTCATTTCCGAGGGCTGGATACCGATCTCGCCGAACAGCATCAGCCAGCGTTTCGCCCCGTAGATGGTTGTGCCGAACAGCAGCACCAAAACCAGCAGGCAGAGGCCGCCGCCGTAGATACCCCACTCGATCTTCTTCAGGAGGCGGTAGTCTGTCAGCGCAAACCCGGTATAGCAGGCCAGACCGACGGCGATCCACAACAACTGCCGCAGGTAGAGCGGACGCATCTCGGCTTCTTCGCCGACATAGCAGGCACTGTAGACAAACAGCACGCCCAGCAGCAGCAGCAGACCGACGGCCGCGTTAAGCAGCCAGTTCGACTTGCGCAACAGGCTGAAGGTCGCAACTATGCCTTTATCCTGCATCGGCCTCCCCTTCGATCACGTCCAGGTCCATTTCCGCCGGTATGACAGGCGGAGCCACCAGCGTGCCATCGCGCACCAGCAGCATCTGCATCAGCTCGCGCAGGCGCGGGGCTACCGTGATACCGCCTGAAACCGCGTCCTCGACCATCATGACGACGGCATAGCGGGGCGACTCATACGGCGCGAACACGATCATCCAGGCATGCTTGAGCCCGTTGCCGTATTGTGCCGTTCCCGTCTTGCCCGCCATTTCCACGCCGTCCAGCCGGACGCGCTTACCAGTCCCCTGCTCCGCATGCACAACGTCATGCATGCCACCACGAACAACATCGAGTTGTTCAGGAGTCCAGGCCATACGCTTGATGAAATCACCATCCTCGCGACCTCTGCCTTTATCCAGCAGCAGGCGTGGCCGGTAGATCGTGCCGCCGTTGGCCAGCGCACTGGTGAACACCGCCATCTGCAACGGCGTCACCAGCAGGGATCCCTGGCCGATGGAGACATTGGCCGTGTCACCGGCACGCCAGGCATCGCGCCGCGTCCGCCGTTTCCACTCGTCATCGGGCAGCAGTCCGGCGGACTCGCCTTCCAGCTCAATACCGGTCGGCAGGCCGAAGCCCGTCGAGGCCGCCATGTGGTAAAGCCGCTTGTATTCCATACGCAAGGCGATATCGATAAAGTAGGGATTGCAGGATTGCTCCAGCGCCTTTCGCATGGCAAGGTCGCCATGGCCGTGACGCGACCAGCAGCGGAACGGCTGACTGCCGAGCATGATGTACCCCGGACAGGTAAAGACCGCCGAGGGTGATGATTTGCCGTTGACCAGCGCCGCCAGGGCCACCAGCGGCTTGAAAATGCTGCCCGGCGGGTACTGCCCGGCTATCGCCCGGTTGATCAGGGGGTGCCCCGGATCAGCCAGCAGCGCCTGCCAGGACGATTGCGAAGACAGCGCCCTGACATCGAAGGCGGGTGCGCTGGCCAGTGCCAGAACATCGCCATTGCGCGGATCCATCACCACGATCGCCCCGGGCTTGTTGCTCAGGATACTCTCCGCCATCAATTGGATGTCCATATCCAGCGCCAGCGTGATATCCGAACCGGGCACCGGTTCGCGGTCGCCCTTCTCGTCGTACTTGAATCCGGAGGCATCCACCCGGATCAGCCGCCCGCCCGCACGCCCGCGCAGCCGTTCGTCCACCGCTTTCTCGATCCCGCCCTTGCCTTCCATTTCCGGCAGGTAGTAGTGATATGGATCCTCCTCCTTATCCGCGGTATCCGCACGCCCGACATAGCCGATGACATGCGAGGCACAAAGGCCGAACGGATAGACCCGCTCGGGTTCCACGTAGACATCCACACCGGCAAAGACACGGTCACTCTCGGCCCAGCGCGCCAACGCGCGCTCGTCGATATCACGCCAGGCCAGGAAGGGCAGCGGCAGTCGCCGCTGGACATGGATGCGTATATCCTCCCGCGTCACCTGCCGCGGAATGCCAAGCACAAGCGCGAGGTCACCAATGACGTCGTCCACTTTGTCTACCGTCCTTGCCCAGCGTCCCCTCTGCCGCAGCTCCTCGGTGTAGATCGCCAGGCAATACTGCGGACGATTGTCGGCCAGGCATTTGCCGTTGCGATCGAAAATCCGCCCCCGGATACCTGGCAGACGCACACGGCGCATGCTCTGGCGGTCGAGACTGCTGCTGAATTCCGAGGCGCGCAGGACCTGGATCTGCCATAGATTAATGATAAGGAAGCCGAATGCAGCCAGCAGCGCCACCAGCAGGAGGTGCATGCGGAAACGGACACCCTCGGCATTTTCACGCGTTGACACGGCCCTGGTCCTCCTTATCGTCGAGATTCAGGCCCCGATGGAGGCCCGACATCACGAGGAACACAACCGGACCCGTGACACCTCCCATGAGGAAAGCGCCTACGAGCCGTGCCAGCACCAGCACCGGCGGACAGCCCTGCAGGCTTCCATTTGCCAGTAGACCGTAAAGCAAAACGGCGTAAATCAACCCGGAAAGCGAGCCGAAGAAGGCCGCCGTTACCGTCGCTTCCGGCAGCAACAGGCGACGGTAGCGCCCGGCGACCATGGCCATCATGCAGAACACGAAAACGGAGAACCCTGCCGGCACCATGCTCAACATATCCAGCAGCAGTCCTGCCACCAGTCCGGCAATCAAGCCGGCCGTGCGACGATGGTTCAGCGCATAAAAGAGCACCACACAGGGAAGCACCGGCCACCTCGCCCCGCCGAGCAGGGCGATCCCGGGCATGTGCGCCTGAAGTAGCATCGCCGATAACAAGACCAGAGTCATAAGCATCCAGAACATCATTCTCCCTGCTTCATGACGACAAAGACGTAAGGGAAGGAATCCATCCTGGCGGATGGGATCACATCCGCCTGGCGGTAAAGGCCGGAGGAATGCATGCGGACCCGCCCCACCCTTCCGACCGGCAGACCTTCCGGAAACACACCGCCCAGCCCCGAAGTCAGCACGACATCCCCCTCCTCTATGTCGTGCTCATTCGAGATATAGTTCATCTCGGCCGGGCGGACGGATGCCAGCATTTCCATTGCGGGCCGACCACCCAGGCGCACACCCGCCCCCCGCATGATACCAAAGGCACCGTTGCGGACCGTGCGGCAGGCAACCTTGCAGTTGGGGTCGGTAATGAGCAACACGTCGCAGGTCCGCTCGGAAACCTCGATGGTCCGTCCAATGAGGCCGTCCGCCGTCATCACCGCCATCCCTGGAACGACCCCCGAGGACAAGCCTTTGTTCAAGCGCACAGTCTGCCACCACCCGCTCATGTCACCGCGCACAATGACTTCGCAGAGCAGGAGTTTATGGGGCGACAGGATGGAAAATCCAAGCTGGCGTCTCAGGACCTCGTTCTCGGCCTTGAATTGCTCAAGCTGGCGCAGACGGTGGTGCAATTCGGCAACCTTGATTTCGAGTGCCTGCTTTTCCTCGCTGATACGCCCCGTGCGGCCGATCCCGTAAAACAGCCGACGCACCCGTGTCACCGCCAGGGAAAGGGTGTTCTGGAAAGGTTCCATGCCGTCGCGGACTTCAGCCGCCGTACGCAAAACCGCCGGTGGCGGGAGGTTCAGCAGAACCACGACCGCCAACATGATTACCCAGAATAATAATCGTTTTTCTCTCACAACCCCGAATCCCTACGCAACCGGACGGTTCACCGCGCCACAAGCGACGCAAACCGTCCGCGATGCGGACCAGACAGGGGAGAAAAACAGTAGAAGCCACACAAGCCGTCATCCGACGGTACGGCGAAGGAAATTCAACTCGTTAAGCACCACGCCGGTGCCTTCGGCTACCGCACTGAGCGGATCGTCGGCAACATGCACAGGCAAACCGGTCTGTTCGGCAATCAGCTTGTCGATACCGCGCAGCAATGCCCCGCCACCGGCGAGTACCATGCCACGGTCCACGAGATCGGCAGACAATTCCGGCGGACATCGTTCAAGCGTCACACGCACGGCATCGATAATGGAAGACACCGGTTCCTGCAATGCCTCGCGAATCTCTTCAGACGTGATCGTCAGCGTTTTTGGAAGCCCCGCTACCAGATCCCGTCCCTTCACCTCAGTGCTCGTTTCCTCGCCAGTCGGATAAGCTGACCCCATGGTTATCTTGATCTCTTCGGCTGTTCGTTCCCCTATCATCAAATTATAAACCCGCTTCATGTACTGGACGATACACTCATCCATCTCGTCGCCACCGACCCTCACGGTACGACTATAGACAATCCCCGCCAGTGAAATCAGCGCCACCTCAGTCGTGCCACCGCCGATATCCACCACCATGTTGCCCGCCGGTTCCTGGACCGGCAGCCCCACGCCGATAGCCGCCGCCATCGGTTCCTCGATCAGGAAAACTTCCCTCGCCCCCGCATGGGTCGCCGAATCCTTCACGGCCCGCTTCTCCACTTCCGTGATATCACTCGGGACGGCGATGATGATCCGCGGACGAACCATCTTGCGGCGAACGTGGATTTTCTTGATGAAATACCGCAGCATCGCCTCGGTAATCTCGAAATCCGCGATCACGCCAGCCTTCATCGGGCGAATCGCGATGATATTGCCGGGTGTACGGCCAAGCATACGCTTCGCCTCGTCACCGACCGCCAGGACCTTCCGCGTACCTTCCTGTATCGCCACGACGGAAGGCTC
>JAIFLS010000199.1 GCA_020048935.1 bacterium
TGCAACGCCCACCCCAAAAAGATACCGTCAAGCATTCTATTCTCCTTCCGTCGGACCCCTGCCGCTGGCGAATCTGAGCCGACGGGAGATAGGCCGAGCCCTATTTTCGCGGCCTGCCCCCGTCCGCCCCTTTTGCTGGGCAAGGTAACTCATAGGAATGGTGTGTCCATACCCATTACTGGCCCTATATCAGCTTGTCGTATTCTGCGTGAGTACCAATCCAGACCCAGAGGAAGCCGCTCTTATCCTCCACAGCAAGAGCGCGATGATGAATTCCCACACGAGCAGACCAAAGTTGGCCCATTTTCTTGAAATGCAAGGAAGGGTGCCGCGGCTCCTGTTTCAATAAATCAAAACTCTGATCCGCTGTACGTCTGACTTTTGGAGTCAGATCGTAATAGCAACGCCAGAATCTCTGGGTCGCCCGGTGCATCAGAGCGGACTCGTGTCGCCAGTTTCTGCATCTTGCAATGCTTCCTTGACAAGAAAGGAAAGCTTGCCTGCTGCACTGTCATTTTGAATTTGCGTATCCCAGGCATCCCAGTCCTTCTCGATAATCCAATCATGGATTTTCGAAAACTGATCGCTCGGTAGCAGCTCAATTGCATGTTCGATTTCTTCGACTGTTGTCATGATGATGACAATATAACGCCGCGGGGCAGTTCAGGCAATCCTGATTTTCTGGGGTCAACTACCAACATCATATTTTAGGTCAAAATAGCGGGGGATAAGGTCAACCTGCATGGACTCCAGCCGACTTCGGGTGTCATCCGCGACGCGGGCGGCACGATGACCGGACAGCTCGCCTTTCTCGCGGCTGGCATTATGCAACGCCCACCCGATAAAGATACCGTCAAGCATTCTATTCTCCTTCTGTCGGAACTTCCTTCTTCTTCTGGAATTCCTCAAAGAACGTAAAGTCGGGTTGGTAGGTCTGTATGGGTTTCAACCCGATTTCCAATTTCTCGAGCATACCAATCAGTGCCATTCCGTCTACAAGTTCGATCGGGGGAGCCCCATCACGCCCGGCTTCTCGCTGTGCCTCCGCTGTAAATGTCCCGGTTGTGATAATGATTCCCTTATCGGCGCGCCCTTGCATCGCACCCCTGAAATCGCGAACGTGGCCTGGTGACACGGATTTACTGTACCGCTTACACTGAAACAGCACTTTGAAGCTAACAAAGGGATTTATCTGAAGAGTGCCATATCCGTCAATTCCTTCATCGCCCGATCTACCAGTAACGACGACCTGAATGAAATCCGATTCTCTGAGAATACGCTGACAGAGACGTTCAAATCCCTCTGGAGGCAATGATCTGATTATTCCAAGAATGACATCTCTATAATCGTTGGAAGGTACTCCAGTAGATTCCGCAACGACCTCATCTGACTCCTCTTCGGCTTGCTTCTTTTTTCTCTCAGCGGCGAATACCTTGACCCACTTTGCGAAAAGTTGGCGGGCTTCCTCGTGTGTCAATTTCGCATTCCATCCCTTAGGAGTCAAACTCCACACCCCACGCTTGGAAGAATCAAGAAAGCCCTCCCGACTAAGATAAAATCGAGCCCAAGCAACTTGATTGGGGAATCGTGGACTTCCAGAACTCATAATTTCGTTCTGGGCCTCGTCTGAAATGTGAAGTTCACGGGCAACCTGATCAACCGCTTCTTTGCCGGACGCCGATCCACCGAGTGTTCGCAGCGCGTCAAGTAGCGGGCCAAAGTATCGAACAAACTGAGCACCTTCGGATTTCCTGGACTTTGTCATCACGTTTGCCATTCTTCCTGCCTATCATTATTGAACTTCATCTTTTTAGCGAAATACGACTCATGCTGCGTGCAGGGTAGTGCGACGACCCGATGAACGCAAGTCGGATAATGAGGTATGTTTTCGCAGAATGTTTGCGCGGGATGGATGTGTGGCTGTTCTGTAGACGGGGTATCGGGTGGAGGGCTGAGGACGGAGGACGGAGGTCGGAAGGCAGATGACGGAACGCTCGCCCTCCAGATGGGATGTGCCCTGCCTACTTGTTTTTCCGGTATAGCAGGAGGGGATTATGATTTCGGAGCAGGTGGTGCAGGATGCGGGGGAGTTGTCGAAGGACGGGCTGAAGGGGGATGCGGCGGAGGTGGGGGATGCGCGGGGATCGGGTGGTGGTGGGGTGAATCAGACTTTGACGCAATAGTGACAATAGCCTGAATTGCCGGGTTGGCTGGTTTGGCGCATACTAGCGTTCTGCCCTGTCGGATCTCAATACGCTATTGCTGGGGATGGCCGTCAGATAGCCATATCCTGTGATCCAATCATCATCGTCATATATAATCTCCATAACGCCGGGTTGGCACACTTCATCGGGGTCTGCCAAGACGGAATCGAAAGCGCTTGTCTCAAAATCCAAACGCAAAGTGCTGCTTGTTATGCCCTGAGGCAATTCTACTGCCAGTACGGAATCACAAATATTTGTCTCATCTGCGTATCTGTTTTGATGTCGGTATGTGGCCAAGATTTTGCTGCTCGAAGAACCATCGTGAGGAGCAGAAAGCTCTATCCCAAGGTCGCCACGGTCCATTTCTGGATACCATGGCAAATAGGCTGGGTGCACTCTCAAGACAAGATATCTTGGTTGCATGTTGATGGGGTATTTAACAAACAGAGGGGTATGTATGGTTGTTCTTGGAACGCCAGCGTGAAGATGCAGGTGGTTATTAATTACTGCATCGAAAGGAATTGCGTCACTCCTAAGCGAATAGGAACTCATTAGCGGAGGATGGGCGATACAGCCTCCCAGAAAGAGAGCAACCGCAGGTGTTAATATCCATTTCATTTTCAGCCAACCGTTTTATTGAGCCTACTAAAGGTTTGCCTGAGGTACGGGGAATGACGTATGCAGGGTAGAGCGAAATGTTTCGGTGGTCAACAATATTGCTGGCGGCGGGGGTTGCGTTTTTTGCGGGAGGTTTTTGCGGGAGAGATGTGTGCCAGTTCTGTGGACGGGTATCGGGTGGAGGGAAAGACGGAGGTCGGAGGGCGGAGGTCGGAGGTCGGGAGGACGGAGGACCTGCGAGACTTACAACGTTGCGGACGCGTTGAACCCGTCCATCCCGGGGACGTGGACGGCGTGGAAGCCGTCCCTCCAGCGAACAGGGACTTACAACGCTGCGGACGGGGTTGAACCCGTCCCTCCCGGTGCGCGGACGGCGTGGAAGCCGTTCCTCCCGTGAACGGGGTGTGTGTTTCTACTTTCGACTTTCTAAATTTCTTCTTTGCCCTTCCGTGGCTTGGGTTTGAGACCCAGGCGGGCTTCGGCCTCGGCGTAGCCGGGGATCTGTTCGCGGTAGCGGTGGACCATGCGCTTGAGGGCGGCCTGCTGGCGGTCGGACAGGTATTTGCGCTGCTCGTACTGGGCGTTGAGCGATTCGTAAAATGTCTTGTCGTTGAATTCACGCTTGCCGCGCTTGACCGGCTCGCTCCATTCCTGCACATTCGACATCAGCTTCAGCACCTCCCCGCTCTCAGGGTCATCCTTCGGCGCGGCATGTCCCTCAAGTTCGAGTTCCGTCTTGAGTCCATCGAAGCCCTCGATCTGCACGGCATTGGAAACGACCATCCGGTCAAGGGCGCCAAGCTGCGCGGGGGTCAGGCGACGTCCCCGCTCGACCTGCTCGCGCAGCGAGTCGCTGAACTTGCGGGCGGAAGCATCCAGCTCGATCCCCTTGAGGATCTCGAGCTTGGCAATCGAGCTTTCGCGCGGGGGCTGCGGCGGGGGCTCATCCAGCAGCGCCTCCTGGCCGCACTGCTTGAGGGCCTCGATCAGGGCCGGGGACTCCTCGCGGTAGCGCGCGGCCATTTTCGCCAGCACCTCGAGCTGACGCGATGAAATCGGTTTTTTGTCCTCGGCAAGCTGTTCGGCAATGGAGGCCACAAAGGCCTCGTCGCTGTAGGTGCGCTTGCCGCGCGTGACCGCCGGCGACCAACCCTTGACCTCCTTGAGGGCATCGAGCAGGGCGTTGACGTGCGCCGTGTCGGCGGGCGGTTCCTTGGCGGCATCCATCCAGCCGGAGAACTGCGTGTAGAAGCGGTCCAGCATCGCGATCCAGTCGACATTGCCGTCCTCGATCGTGTCGAGCTTGGCCTCCATGTCCGCCGTGAATGCCACGTCGAAGAGCTGCCCCAGCACCTCCGTCAGCAGCGCGCTGGTCTTCATCCCCAGCTCGGACGGGAACAGGGTGCGGTTCTTGAGTTCGCAGTAGCTGCGCTGCTGCAGGGTGGTCAGGATCTGCGCATAGGTGCTCGGACGACCGACGCCATTGGCTTCCAGCGCCTTGACCAGCGAGGCCTCGCTGAAACGCGAGGGCGGCTGCGTCTCCTTCTGCTCGCTGAGCAGTTCCAGCAGCACCAGAGGCTCGCCCTCGGTAACCACCGGCAACGCGTCCACCTGGTCGCTGTCATCGGCCTTCTTGTCCTTCTCGCCGGTGACGCGGCGATGGCCGTCGAACTTCACTTCCGACGCCGTGGCCGTGAATCGGCCTTCTTGTCCTTCTCGCCGGTGACGCGGCGATGGCCGTCGAACTTCACTTCCGACGCCGTGGCCGTGAACAGGTATTGACGCGCCCCTTCCGCTGCCGCGGGAACCGCGTCCACCTCGACGGTGCGCTGCTCGATGCGGGCGGGCGGCATCTGGCAGGCGACAAAACGTTCCCAGATCAGCCGGTAGAGCTTGAGCGAGGGTTCATCCAGCACGCCCTTGAGCTGCTCGGGCGTGACATTGACGTCCGTCGGACGGATGGCCTCGTGGGCCTCCTGCGCACCGCCGCGGCTGCGATACACGTTGGGGTTTTCCGGGATATAGTCGGGGCCGTAGGTCTTCTCGATGAACTCGAGGCAGGCGGCGACCGCATCCTGGGAGAGATTGACCGAATCGGTACGCATGTAGGTGATCAGACCGGTCGGGCTGCCGCCGAGATTGACGCCCTCGTAGAGTTTCTGGGCTAGGCTCATCGTCCGGTTCGGCGAGAAACCGCAGAAGGTCGATGCGGCCTGCTGCAGCGTACTGGTGATGAAGGGGGGATAGGCCTTGCGCGTCACCATGCGCGTGCGGATCGCGGCCACGGTCATCTTGCTGCCGTCCAGCTCGCGCTTGACGCGGGCGGCTTCCTCCGCGCTATGCACCGCCGCCTTCTCCCCGTCGATCTTCGCCAGCTTGATCGCCGCCAGCTTGATCGCGAAGGGATCCATAGGGACAACCTGCTTACGCACATTCGCGCCGAACACCCAGTAGGCCTCGGGAACGAAGGCGTTGATCTCCTGCTCGCGCTCGCACACCAGCCGCAGGGCGACCGACTGCACGCGTCCGGCGCTGAGGCCGCGCTGCACGCGTTTCCAGAGAAGCGGACTGACCTTGTAGCCCACGATCCGGTCCACCACCCGGCGGGCCTGCTGCGCATCGACCCGCGGCATGTTGATCTCGCCCGGATGCTCGAAGGCGGCCTTGACCGCGCGCGGCGTGATCTCGTTGTAGGTGATACGGTAGAACGGCTTGCCCTCGTTACCTTTCACGCCGGACAGGATCTCCTTCAGGTGCCAGGCAATCGCCTCCCCCTCGCGGTCGGGGTCGGGGGCCAGGTAGAAGGCGTCGCACTCCTTGGAGG
>JAIFLS010000131.1 GCA_020048935.1 bacterium
CAGAACCGAGCCGACGCATGACGTGTCATAGTGCAGGATTTCGGAGATGTGTAGTATATGGCACGCAGTAGAGAGGGATATCGTTATGGATATCTATGTTGGAAACCTGTCCTACCAGACAGACGATCAGTCGCTTCGTGAACTCTTCGAGAAGTATGGCAACGTGGCTTCGTCACGCGTCATCACCGATAAGTTCTCGGGCCAGTCCAAGGGTTTCGGTTTCGTCGAGATGCCGAATGCCGAAGAGGCGAACAAAGCCATCAGCGCTTTGAACGAGCAGGAGTTCCAGGGACGCAACCTGCGCGTGAACGAGTCGCAGCCCAAACCTCGCACAGAGCGTAGCGGTGGTGGCGGCGGTGGCTTCGGCGGTGGCGGCGGTGGCCGTGATCGTGGCGACCGTGGCGGCGACCGTGGTGGTGACCGCGGCGGCAGCCGCTGGTAATCACATTACCGGAAGCAACTAATGAGGCGGGCAGCAATGCCCGCCTTTTTTATTGGTCGGTTTCCGATAGCCGTTCAAACCGCCGCAATCCGGGAAACAGGCGGCTCCAGGTGGCGACAACCAGTAGCGTGCCGATTCCGCCGCTGACCACCGACATAACCGGGCCGAGGAAGTGCGCGGCAAGTCCGGACTCGAAGCCGCCAAGCTCGTTGGAGGCCCCGATGAAGATCGAGTTCACCGCCGAGACACGCCCCCGCAGCTCGTTCGGCGTCCTCAACTGCACGAGCGTGTGACGCACGACAATGCTGATATTATCGAACAAGCCGGTGAGGAACAGCATCGCCATCGACAACCAGAACGAGCGCGAGAAACCGAAGACAATCGTCACCATGCCAAAAGCGGCAACCGCCAGCAGCATCGTGCGCCCGGCGCGCTGAAGCGGCGGACGATGCGCAAGCCAGACCGCCATCAACACGGATCCGGCCGCCGGTGCCGCCCGCAACAGCCCCAGCGCCTGCTCGGGAGCCATGCCCCATGGGGAGTCCAGCAGATCACGGGCGAAGACCGGCAGCAGATAATCCGCACCGCCAAGCAGCACGGCAAACATATCGAGCGAGATCGTGCCCAGGATCAGCTTCTGGTGCCAGACGAAACGCATCCCTTCCAGCACCTGCGCCACCATCCGGCCCGGGCGGCTACGCTGGCCCTCCGGCACCTTAAGGCCGAACAGCATGATGATGTAGATGGCCGTCGTCAGCGCACTGAATGCATAGGCCGCCGGGGTCCGCCAGGTGATGATCAGTCCGCCGATGGCCGGCCCCACGACCGAGGACACTTGAAACAGCGACGTGCGCCACTTGATGGCATTCTCCAGCGCAGCGGCAGGCACCAGTTGCGGGACCAGCGCCGATCCGGCCGGACCTGCCAGCCGGTGGAAGGCGGCATCCATGAACAACAGCAGGAACATCAGCGGTATCGACCCCTGCGCAAGGCTGAAACAACAAAGCCCGATGGATGTCAATGTGGTGCCCGCCAATCCGATGGCCATGATCCGGCGGCGGTCGTAGATATCGGCCAGGTAGCCGGCGGGCAGTGTCAGAAGGATCATCGGCAGGGCCTGTGTCAGACCTACCAGCCCCAGCATCATGGCAGAGTTCGTGCGACTATAGATCTCCCAGCCGATTGCCACGCTCTGGGCGGTGACACCGATATGGATCAGAAGCCCCCCGATAAAGAGCCGCCCGAAGCCCCGCACACGGAAAGCGGCATAAGGATCATGCTTGGTTATAATCTGCGTGTTTTTCACGTTTTGCTCAACATCAACATGTAGCCCGCTCGCGCCGCAAGCGCGGTTTCTGCGTTGCAAGCAGACGGTATTTAGCCATGCCAGAAAGTACTTTTTTTGCCAAATTGCACGCGTATCCTACTGCCTCAGTTGCGGCGCAACTGGGCTACATTACCGGTTCCGCGTCGGGACGAGGGAAGCTGTGCGCGTCGTCCGGGAAACGCCCGGCCGTCACCTCATCGCGATACGCCACGAAAGCCGTCTTCATCGCCTCGCCGAGTTCCGCGAACCGCTTGACGAACGACGGGGCGACGGACGAATCGATCCCCAGCATGTCCGAGGTCACCAGCACCTGCCCGTCGCAGGCCGCACCGGCACCAATACCGATCGTGGGCACCGAGACCGCCTCAGTGATGCGTGCGGCCAGCTCACGCGGAACGCATTCGAGAACGATCGCGAAAACCCCGGACGCCTCCAGTGCCGCCGCGTCCGCCAGCAACGCCTCGGCCTCGGCCGGCAGGCGTCCCTGGACCTTGTAGCCCCCCATCGCGCGGACGCTCTGCGGCGTCAGGCCGATATGGCCCATCACCGGGATACCGTTCTCCGTCAGACGCCGGATGCAGGTCGCACGCAGGCGCCCCCCTTCCAGCTTGACGGCATCCGCACCGGCCTCCTTCAGGAAACGCCCGGCATTGGCCAGTGCCTGCTCATCCGACACCTGATACGACATGAACGGCATGTCCGCCACGACCAGGGACTGCTTGACGCCCCGCACCACCGCTGCCGTATGGTGCAGCATCTGCTCCATGGTGACCGGAAGCGTGGTCTCGTAGCCAAGCAAGGTATTGGCAAGCGAGTCGCCGACCAGGATCAGATGCAGCCCCGCCTCGTCAAGCAGATGGGCGGTGGCGAAATCGCCCGCCGTCAGGCAGGTGACCTTCTCGACACCTTTGCAGGCCTTGATCCTGGGCGCAGTCCACTTCATACGTCACGCAGCCCTAGCACATCCTGCATATCGTAGAGCCGCGGACGCTGCGAGCATACCCACTTGGCCGCATGCAGAGCGCCCAGCGCCAACGCATCGCGACTCTTGACATGGTGCGACAATTCCACTCGTTCCGCCGCCCCATCGAACGCCACGGTGTGGTCGCCGAAGACTTCACCCTCGCGATGCGAGCGAATCACGATCCGCCCCGCCGGATACGACGCCATCACACCGCCTTCGTCATGCAGATAGACATCCTCGAAACGCACGCCGGCACCGTCGGCCGCCTTCTCGCCGAGGCGCAGCGCTGTGCCGCTCGGTGCATCGAGCTTGTGGACGTGGTGTGTTTCATCAATCCGGACCTCGTAGCCCGATCCCAGCACGGCGGCCGCGCGCTTGGCCATCGCGAACAGCAGGTTTACACCCAGACTCATGTTCGGCGCCCAGACAACGGGAACCTGGCCCGCCGCCTTGTCAACGTCCATACTCTCTTCGGTCGTCAGCCCGGTGGTACCAATCACCACCGCCCGCTTCAGCCTGGCGGCAAGCTGCGCATTACGCGGCACGACGCTGTGGTAGGTGAAATCAATCAGCACGTCCGCCTGGGACAGCACCGGCCCGAGCTCGTCCGTCAGCGCAACCCCGGTCCGGATATCGCTACCGACGATTTCACCGGCATCGCGACCCAGCCATTCGTGCCCCGTGCGTTCCACCACACCAGCCAGTTCGACATCCGGCATCGCCATCGAGCAGCGTATCAATGCCTGCCCCATGCGTCCCGCCGCACCCGCTATCACTATCCTGGTCATCGTATCCCCCCTAAAGGATCCCGGTCCCTTCCAGCGTCTTCCTCAATTGCGCGGCCAGCTTTTCGTCCATCTCGCAAAGCGGCAGCCGCAGGACCGGCTCGCACAGGCCCAGCATCGCCAGCGCGGTCTTGACCGGCACCGGATTGGTATCAAGGAACAGGCTCGTGAATAGACGGTAATACAGGCGATGCATGCCGCGGGCCTCATCCCACCGTCCGGCCAGGACCGCATGTACCATATCGGCCATGACCTTGGGAACCACATTCGACGCGACACTGATCACGCCGCAGGCCCCCACCGCCATCATCGGCAGCGTCAGCGCGTCATCGCCCGAAAGCACAGCGATCTCACAGGCATCGAGGATCTGACTCACCCGCTCGACGCTGCCCCCAGCCTCCTTGACGGCCACCACGGAGGGGTGCGCCGCCAGACGAGCGATCGTCTCGATCGAGATTTCCCTGGAGGTCCGCCCGGGTACATTGTAGAGAACCACGGGCAAGCCGAGATCCGCCACCGTCGAGAAATGGCGGTAAAGCCCTTCCTGGCTCGGTTTGTTGTAATAAGGCGTCACCTGCAGCGTTCCGTCCGCACCGGCCTCCTTGGCCCGTGTCGTCAATTCGATCGCCTCGGCAGTGGAATTAGCGCCCGTGCCGGCAATGACCTTCATGCGCCCGCAACTGCATCCACCGCATCCGCCACATCCACCACCGCCGCATGCCTCGATCACACAATCAATGACGCGGCTATGCTCCGCGCAGGTCAGCGTGGGACTCTCCCCCGTCGTGCCGACCGGCACGATCCCGTCGACGCCAGCTTCAGCCTGCCTCGCCACCAGAGCCTTGAGGCACCCGTAGTCGACGGAACCATCACGATTGAACGGTGTCACTATAGCCGTATATACACCCTCGAACATAAATACCCTTCTCCTGTCGTTTTTGCCTGTATCTTGTCTAGCCTATACTCGCAAGAGCCGCAACTCAAGCGGAAATCCCTTACAGCCCGCGCGCGCCGCGCGCGCGGCTTCTGCGTTGCAAGCGCACGCTTGGAGCCGGGGTCACCGACCCCAGCTACAAGTGCTTCCCCAGCTACCACCGCAGTGGGCGGCGGGCTTGCCCCAGTTGCAGCGCAACTGGACTACTGTCAATTTGCCGGCAAGCCGATTGCCAGGAACCCCAGGATGCCGGTCATGATCATTTGTGCCGCCAGCGCGGACAATACCAGGCCCGTTATCAACACTCAGCACGCGTTCGAGAAACGAGCCGAGAAACAAGATCCCCCCCATACAGGCAACCGCCATGAGGAGTGCCAGGAATCCAAGGCCCATTTGCTGGGATCCCTCCAGCTCCGCACCCATGACCAGAATCGTGCCCGTCGTCGCCGGACCGACAATCACAGGCATCGCCAACGGCACCACGGCCACATCTTCTTCCGCCTGCACCTTGATCTTGCCAGCCGTCCCCTGCACCAGCCCGACGCCGGACAGGAAAAGCAGTGCGCCCGCGCCAATCCGGAACGAGTTCAACGTAATGCCAAACAAATCAAAGATCTGCTGGCCGACAAAAAAAAGCACCATGCAAAGCACAAAGGCGGCGGACGTCACACGTAATGCCAGTCGTCGGCGCCGGGCTTCGCTGTATCCTTCGGTCATGCTCAGGAACATGGTCAGCCCGAAAAAAGGTGCAAACACGAAAAACAGCCGGATCCAGAGACTGATGAACAGAGCCATTTCAAGTCCCTCCTTGCTTCAGCACCAGCGGCAGGCCGCAAACC
>JAIFLS010000074.1 GCA_020048935.1 bacterium
TCGCCGCTTCCTCGAAGGCCTTGGTGCCGACAACGGTATTGCACCCTGGAGCCTCCTTTGGAACGCGGGCCTCGAACATCTTCGATGTGAAGAGAGTGGTCCCGCCCGGACCGATCAGCATGGCTGACACACCCTCCGTGGCCCCCGAAAGGTAACGGATGTCCACCGGATGCGTGATCATGACCGCCTCGATGCGGTATTGTTTGGCGAGCCGGCTCATGAGTTCGCAGCGCCGGTTTGAGAATTGTCGTGTTAACGTATCCGTTCGGTTTCTTGGCATATAAACTTCCTTTCCATGGTCGCGGAAGTCTCGCATTTAGGGCGGGCGGCGTCCAGCAATTCCTAACGCCGCAACAAGAGGTGTTGCGTAGCGAGTCGGAATCGGGTAGATTATAGCTGTCTTGAAAATGATCGGTAAAACAGGAGGTATGCAATGAACAGGCATGAAACGACGGAGGCAACGGCAACACGGCACAAGGCGGGCTTCACCTTGATCGAAGTGCTGCTGGTGGTGGCGATTCTCGGGATCCTGGCGGCGGTGGTGGTGGGCAACTTCAGCGGGCAGGGCGACAATGCCCGCATCAAGGCCACGCGGGTAAGTATTGCTGGCATTGGTACAGCAGTTGATGCCTATCAGCTTGACACGGGGCGCTATCCGTCGTCGCTGGACAACCTGCTGACTAGTTCGGGTGAACCGAACTGGAACGGTCCCTACTTGCGCGGAAATAAGGATTCAATCGTGGATGCCTGGGCAACGCCGTTCAACTACAAGCAGGAAGGCGGCAGCTACAAGATCATCTCCGCGGGCAAGGACCTGCAGATGGGGTCTGGAGACGATCTCACCAGTATGTAGTGGCTTTCGACGATCCGTCCGATCGGTCCGATCGGTCCGATCAAGCCGACCTAGAGACGAAAGCGGGTTTTCATGGTGCGTCGCGGCGGTTTTACCTTGATCGAGTTGCTGCTGGTGCTGGTGATCATCGGCATCATTACAGCGGTCACGATACCCGAGTACGTGCGTTCGATGCAGGGCAACCGTCTGCGCACGGCGGCGCGGACCGTGGTGGCGGCGGGGCGATATGCCCGCAGCATGGCGGTGCTGCACCAGCGGGCGATCGCGGTAAACTTCGAGATCGGGGGAACGGGACTGGTGATTGACGCCAAGCGGACCGCACCATCGACAAACGCGCTGGATGAGGTCTCCGCGCCATTGCCAGGGACGGCGTCCGGTGTCCACGCAGAGCCTGATGGTCGCACTGCGGAACCGGTGGCCGACGGCGGGGCACCACCCTCATCCGGGCCGGGAATGAATATTCGTATCGAGCGCAAGCTTGACCAGGTCACGATCGCCGAGGTCCGGCTCCAGCGTTCGGAAACGGTTGATAAGACCGGCGTGGACGTGGTTTACCAGTCCAACGGGCTGTGCACGCCGTACCGCGTACGGCTTGAGGATCAAGAGGGGGAGTCGATCGAAATCCAGGTGGATGCCCTAGGATCACCAGAGATGACACGGAAGGGGGCGTTTTGAAGGGGATCGAAGTGCTTCTGGCTGTTTCCATCCTCAGCATTGGCCTGGTGGTTATGCTGACGGCGATATCGCGCTGCCTGGCCGTGCTGAAAATCTCGGAGCAGTACCACAAGGCCATGTGGGCCATGAGCGCTGGCGAGACCGAATTCCCGCTGCTTCGCAAGCCGGACATCAAGCCGGAAGACTATGCCGTTGATGCCCAGGATTACGATGGGATCACTTACATGCGCGAGGTAGTGGATCCGGATGCGGAAAGTGACGGGAACGAGCAGCGCCTGCTGGTGGTCGTTACTAGAATATCCTGGACGGGGCGCGGACGGGAGCAGACAGACGTCATTCCCCAGTACCTTTTTTTCAAGGAATAAGCATGACGCCTGTCCGCACAAACTGCTGGAAACCCGGTTCTCGAAAGGGATTCACGCTGCTGGAGATCCTGCTGGCCGTGACGATTCTCTCGATCGTCGCGACGGTAACCTTCATGACGTTCTCGGCCGCGACATCGGCCTGGCAGCGGGGATCTGCACTTGTGGACCGCCTGCACCACGGCGATTTCGTGATGAGCCAGTTGGTGATGGCGCTGCGTTCGGCGTATTACCCCGAGGGCGGAGTGCGAGGGGAATACGGGTTCCAGCATATCGACAGCGGCGACGGCCCAGAGGCCGAAGACGAGATCAGTTGGGTCAAGCTGGGCGGGGCCTTGATCGGAGGCAGCCAGAATTACGCTGAAACACCGCATCGCGTCCGGTTTTTCCTGGATGACAACGAGAACGGGAATCGGTCAGCCGCCGTTGCATCCTGGCGTCTTGACGGACAGTCGGAGGATTTCGACCCGGACGAGCTTCCTCCGGTTTTTCTCTCGTCGCGCGTGAAGGGCTTCAATTGCCGCGCGGCCTGGAGTCTCGATGACGAAGGCGAGATTGACTGGCAGGATGAATGGAAGGAGACCAACCGGATCCCGTCAGTGGTCGAGATCACGCTTTACATCGACCCGGTGGCGGAGAAGGATCCACCGGTGGAACTCAAGCGGATAGTCGGGTTGCGCGTAGCGGAGGTGGCATGGACCAAGTAGGTAAAGGTCGGAACCGCATGCATTCCGGAGAGTCCGCCGGTCACCAGCAAGGATCGGCCTTGATCCTGGTACTCTGGGTGCTGGGGTTGCTATCGATGCTGGTGGCGTCGTTCGCGTTCGAGGCGCATATCGAGCTGCGCCTGACGTCGTTCTACCGGGACAGGACCAAGGCCGAGTACCTGGCACGCTCCGGACTGGATGTGGCTGAACTGCTTGTTGCGAAAAGCGCAGGGCTGCAAGGGACGGCGCGGGATACGACAAAAGCCGGAACCGATATCTGGTATGAGCCGGCCCTGCAGCTTGCCAAGGGTGGCACGGTCTCCCTGGTGCATGACCTGGCCGCGACCGGTGTCGGGCAGGGGCTGATACGCTTGTCGATCACGCCGGAGCCGGCACGACGCAATATCAACAGGCTTATCGACCAGACACTGGCCAGTGATGAGACCTGGGAGCGCATTTTTGATGTCGGCGGCATTCCCCAGGAAATGTGGCCGAGGCTGATCGACAGCCTCTACGACTGGACGGATGCAGACACAGCACCGCGCCCGGATGGGGCCGAGACCGATGATTATTACGCCAATCTGGAAGAGCCCTACCAAGCCCGGAACGGACCGCTTGACACCGTCGGGGAACTGGCGTTGATCAAGGGGTTTACCCCGGAAATCCTGCAGGGCGGCACGCTTTCGACGGGGATGTTCGAGAGCGATTCGGTTGTCATGTCCGGAATTACCGACATGCTGACGACCTACGGAGACGGGAAAGTCAACATCAATGCCGCCTCTGCCCGCGTATTGCAGACGCTTCCCGAAGTGGATGCGGAGATGGCCGGCTTGATTGTCTCCGAGCGTGAGAAATGGGTGGATGACACCGGCGAGGAGCGGCAAGGTTTCTCCGCCATCAATGAATTCCTGGCGCTCGTGCCCGACTTTCCGCCACAGGCTGCCGATATGCTAACCACGACCTCCACGGAATTTCGCATTACCAGCACGGGTGATTTGAATGGCGTTTTGCGGACGATCTGGTGTATCGTACGGTTTTCAGGTGGTCATTTTACCGTGCTACGCTGGCGGGAGGACGACTAGGCTCCGTTGGCGAGATGATTGAGACAGGTTACAATCGAAGACAGGACTGGTTGAGATGGCGGTAGATGCAGCATTAGCGGTAACGGAATTTCCGGACGGACGGACGGCCTGGGCGTCATGGCGACGCGGGCGCGGCGGCGCGGACATCACGGCTGAAGGTTTCTTCGGCCCTGAGGGCTCTACGGCCACCGCGATACCCGACAAGACCGCGGCCAGGACGGGGATATTGGCATTGCCGTCGCGCCATATGGTGATGCGGGTTCTTGAATTCCCGGTGACGGATCCGGCGGAATTGACCGCGATGACGGAGCTCCAGGTCGACAAGTTCGCCCCGTTCCCGCTAGACCAGATGGTGGTCTCGCATGAAGTGCTGGCTCAGCAGGAGGGGCGCTCGATTGTATTGGCGGTAGCGGCCCGTATCGCGGTGGTCAGCGAGGCCGGCCAGCGGGTGAGGGCGGCGCACGGCGGATTGCAGATCGCCCGTGTGGACGCCTTGCTGCTGGGACGCTGGCAGACGCTGCGTGAGGCAGGACAGATCGAGGACAATGGGCGGGAAACACTGGTGCTGGTCGATGAGGCCGGAGTGGATGTCCTGACGCATGAATCAGGCGTACCGGTCGGACTCAGCGGGCTGGGGGATGTGCCAGAGTTGATTGATACCGCCAGCGCCGGTGATCTTGCGCAGGAGATCATGCACCTGCTGATGGGAATCGAGGTTGAACGCGGGCGGCAAGAGCAGTCGGTGATCACCGTCTGGAGCGACGGGCGAGACGTGAGCGCCTTGATCGGTGCTCTGCAATCACGGGTATCCATGCCGGTTCGCCAGCGCCTGCTGGGAACGCTTCCCAGCGCGGTCAGCGGCGTGGCCGGGCGCGCGGCGCTCGGCACCGGAACGCGGTTGCTTGACCTGACGCCGCCAGCATGGCGCCAGACGGAGGCGTCGCATGATTTCCGACGACGTCTGATCCTCATCACCGGGATCCTGCTCGGAGGCTGGCTTCTACTTGCGGCTGGCGGTTGGGGGCTGATGGCCTGGCAGCGTGCACGTGTGGCGCAACTTCGGGCCGCCGAGCTGCGCTGGCTCGATCCCGCCAATGCCGTGCGACGCCTGCGCATGCAGGCGCAGCTTATCCAGCGCTACATGGATCGGCGTACCTCCGCGCTGGAGTGCCTGCGCGAGGTCAGCATGCTACAGCCTTCCGGCGTGGACCTGGCCTCGTTCACCTACCGCAAAGGGGATGGGCTGAAGCTGGAGGGCGAGGCCGACTCCGGCGCACTGGTGATCGAGTATAACGAGAAGTTGAACGCATCGGAGCTTTTCGAGACCGTCAAGGCCGGATCGGTGACAATGACACCCAAGGGTCGCCACAAGTTCAGTTTCGAAATCGCATTCAAGAAGGAGACACCGTGACGATTACACGCAGGGAAACCGTACTGGGGATTGCCACCTTGCTGGCGGCTCTTTATGGCGGACTTGTTTATCTTGGTAACGGACAGCTTGGTTCCTGGCGCCTATTGCAGGCGGAAAAGGAGCAGTTGTGGGATTCGATCCGAAAGAGCGAGACGCTGGTTGGCGATCGCGGACGCTGGGAGACCGAAATGGAACAGTTGCAGGCGTTGATGCCGCAGTTTCCAGGCGATATGCTTATGGATGTGCATTGGCTGCGAGAAATGGAAAGGAAAACGACCAAGCATGAGTTGAAGATCCTGAAGCATGAGGCAGGCGAGGAACAGCGCGAGGGGCCGATCTACGAGCTTCCGGTGTTCTGCCGCCGCTGGGAAGGGACGCTCGACTCCCTGGTGCATTTCCTGTTTGATCTGCAAAGCGAGGGTGCTATGCTTGACATCCGTTATCTTTACATCAAGCCGAAAGACAAGGAAGTCCACGAGGGGCGGTTCGATTTGTATTGTGCGTATCGGCGGAAAGAGGCTTGATTGGTCGAGCGGGAGGGCAAGGAAACAGTGAGTACAGTAGTAAATTTATCCAGGCGTGCGATGGCGTACGCGTTGATGGTGGTTGTGTCCATGGCTGGCTTGTTGCAGGCCCAGGAGGCGGTCCGGACGGCTGAACCGGTCCCTCCGGCCGCGCCGGTCCAGCCGGAAGCGCCCGCGGCCCCGGCGGAACCGGTGACGGCCCAACTCAAGTATCTCGACACTCCGCTCGATATAATCCTGACCGACTATAGCGAGAAGA
>JAIFLS010000223.1 GCA_020048935.1 bacterium
AGCATTGGCTGTATGCCATGCAATCCGTCCGTCGGCGGCATAGCCAAGTCGCACCTTGTCTTCGAGCTGGACGCATTGGGTGGAGAGATGGCAGTC
Source organism: bacterium (assembly GCA_020048935.1). GTDB lineage: Bacteria > Verrucomicrobiota > Kiritimatiellia > UBA8416 > UBA8416 > UBA8416. Next base: position 97 of record JAIFLS010000223.1, read on the forward strand.
AATACCGATTTCACTGGCATCCAGTTCCGTGTTCTCAACACCAAAAAGGGACCGGCTGTACGAGCCAACCGGACGCAGTGCGACAAATCCGCGTACGCTGCACGCATGGAGGCGGTCATCGGGCACCAGCCACTGCTGCAGATCGTCGAAACGACCGTTCGCCAGTTGAAAACCACCAGCGGACGCGTCACACATGTCATACTTGGCGACGGAACACTCGTCCAGACCCGAACCGTCGTCATCACACCGGGAACCTATTTGAACGGGCGCATCCACATCGGCCTTGAAGTCCGGCCTGGCGGACGCGGCGATATGCATTCATCCGATGAACTCAGTGATAATCTCAAAGCCCTCGGGTTCCGGATGGAGCGCCTCAAGACAGGCACACCGCCACGCCTACACCGGGATTCCATTGATTATTCCCGTATGGCCCCGCAACCTGGCACGGAACCTCCGCCATTTTTCTCTTGGGCAGCGGCGCAGCAGTCCATGTTATATACAGGGAAAAACAGGAACTCCGATCAAGTCAATGCTGGAGCCAGAACCCCATTGTTCCACGTGGAACAAAACGGGCAAAACGGGAGTTCAGTCAACGATGTGTTCCACGTGGAACAATCACGCCATATGGATCGGACAGACGAGAAGTTCCACGTGGAACAACTACCGAATAGCTGGTCGAACTCCGTATTGATACCCTGGATTCCGGGATCGGATCAGTTGCCGTGTTATCTGACACACACGACGGAAAAGACGCACGATATCATTGCCCGGAATCTTAATAAGAGCGCGATGTATGGCGGGGGGATATCGGGCACGGGCGTCCGCTATTGTCCGTCGATCGAGGACAAGATCGTGAAGTTCGCCGACAAGACGTCGCATCACGTCTTCATCGAGCCGGAGGGTCGGGATTGCCTACTGATGTACCCGAACGGGACGTCGAACAGTCTGCCGGCTGATGTCCAGCACGAGATGATTCATTCCATCCCGGGCCTTGAAAAGGCGGGTTTCATTGAACTGGCCTACGCGATTGAATATGATTTCGTGGATCCGACGCAGTTACGGCATACGCTTGAAAGCAAAACCGTTGAAGGTCTATTCCTAGCGGGCCAGATCAACGGCACGACCGGCTATGAGGAAGCCGCCGCGCAGGGGTTCGTGGCCGGAGTCAATGCCGCGCGCAAAGCGCAGGGAAAATCCGAGTGGGTGCTTAACCGCAACGAGGCCTATATCGGCGTGTTGATTGACGATCTGGTGACAAAGGGAACCGACGAACCGTACCGGATGTTTACCTCGCGATCAGAGCACCGCCTCGTGTTGCGGCAGGATAACGCGCGTTTCCGACTGATCGAACATGCAAAAGCGCTCGGCATTGCCTCGGCCTCTTTTGTGAAGGAAACCGCGTATTTCGCGCAGTTGATCCAGCAGGAGCAGTCCCGGCTTGACACCACGTTCCAGGGACAATACTCGCTGGCGCAACTGCTGCGTCGGCCGGAAAACAGCTACGCCTCGTTGGAGAAGGCGGACACAACTCTGCCGGAAGCGGTGATTGAGCAGGTTGAAATCCTGACGAAGTACCAGGGGTATATTGATCGAGAGCAAACCAACATCCGCGCCTTGCAGTCGCTCGAAGGCCAGCACATCCCGCCTGGGATCGATTTCTGGCAGATCAAGAACATCAGCTACGAATCGAAGGAAAAGCTCAGCCGGATACGTCCGGACTCCATGGCGCAGGCCGCACGCATCTCCGGTATTACACCGTCTGACCTGGCGGTTCTGAGTGTGGCGATACGGCGTAAAGCTGGGTGATTGATTTTATTTGCGAATTGTAAACAATTCTATAGTATAACTTTGTGATTTCACATTTTGTGAAATTCCGAGTGCTATGGAGTGGGGGCGGGCGCACTGATTAACGCGCCCGGCATTCCCGCCGTAGTACCTGCGGGCGTAGGACTGGAGGTCGCGTTCCACCAATTCTGCCCGCTGGACCTCGGCGTCCAGCGTATCACCCATTGCCGTTGCTCCGGCTCGGCTCGCGAGGACGCTCGCCCCCCATCCCGCCAATCAACCTTCACATAATTCCGGGGGGCGAGCGTCCTCGCGAGCCGCGGAGCATGAGAGGGTGACTGGCGAAGTCTGTTCTGAAAAGTCGGGCGGTGGTTAGCCGGGCGGGCGGACAGCGAGCCGCTGTCCCTCCCGATGTGTTCAGACGGTTATGGATTCTGGCCGGCGCGCGCGCATTTCTGTTCGATTCGGTCTCGACAAATCGGGTCCGATATGCGACAGTTCCGTGATTAAATATTTCTACTGAAAACAAGGTATCTATTCCCGTACAGACAAGGAGATCGTGATCATGGCCGTGAAAGTCAATCCTGAAGAACTACAACTCATTTCCAATACGATTCGCGGGCTCGCCATGGACGGTGTGCAGTCGGCTAATTCGGGGCATCCGGGTATGCCGATGGGTATGGCGGATGTCGCCGCCGTGCTCTGGCTGAACCACTTGAAACATAACCCGACGGATCCGTCCTGGGCGGACCGTGACCGGTTCGTGCTTTCCGGCGGCCATGGCTCGATGCTGCTTTACAGCCTGCTGCACCTTTCCGGTTATGCCCTGCCGAAGGAGGAGCTGGGCCGTTTCCGCCAGTGGGAGAGCATGACCCCGGGACATCCCGAGGTCGGCGATACCCCCGGCGTGGAAACCACGACCGGTCCGCTGGGGCAGGGGTGCGGCAACGGTGTCGGCATGGCCATCGCCGAGCGCATGCTCGCCGCCCGGTTCAACACCGCGGAAACCGCCCTTGTGGATCACCATACCTATGTCTTTTGCGGGGACGGCGACATGATGGAAGGCATCAGCCATGAGGTGTTCGCCACGGCCGGTCACCTGGGGCTGAATCGTCTGATCGTCTTCTACGATGACAACCAGATCACGATCGAGGGGCGCACCTCGCTGGCCTACAGCGACGACGTGCCCTCGCGTTTCAAGGGCTATCACTGGAACGTGATCACGATCGACGCACATGTCCGCAAGGCCAAGCGCGAGCAGAAGCGCCCGACGCTGATCATCTGCAAGACGACGATCGGCAAGGGTAGCCCGAACAAGGCCGACACCGCCGCGGCACATGGCGAGCCGCTGGGAGAAGCGGAAGTGCTGCTGTCGAAGCGGAACCTGGGGCTTCCCGAGAACGAGAAATTCTTCGTGCCGGATCAAGTCAGCGCGATTTTCGCCAAGCGCTTGTCGCAGCTCAAGCGCGAGCAGTCGGCCTGGAAGCGCCTGCACAAGGCCTACGCCGCGGCGCATCCGGAAAAGGCAGCCGCCTGGGACGATGCGCTGGCGGGACGTTTGCCAGCGGATCTGGAATCGATGCTGCCGGTCTTCGACATTACCAAGCCAGTCGCCACGCGGGTGGCTGGCGGTACCGTGATCCAGAGCATGGCCAAGGCCATTCCGCAGCTTGTCGGCGGTTCCGCCGACCTGGCCCCCAGCACCAAGACCTGGATCAATGACGCCGCCGCGATCATGCCGGGGCAGTTCGGCGGCCGCAACTTCCACTTCGGTGTGCGCGAGATGGGCATGGGGGCGATCCTCAACGGGTTGGCCCTGCACGGTGGTTTCCGCGTCTTCGGCGCGACGTTCTTCGTCTTTGTCGACTACATGCGGCCCGCCGTGCGGCTGGCCTCGATCATGAAGCTGCCGGTGATCTATGTCTTCACGCACGACAGTTTCTATGTGGGCGAGGACGGTCCGACCCACGAACCGATCGAACAGCTCGCCTCGCTGCGCTGCATGCCGGGGATGACCGTGATCCGTCCGGCGGATCCGACCGAGACGGCGGCCGCCTGGTTGACCGCGCTGGAGAAGAAGGATGGGCCGACCGCGATCCTGCTGACACGCCAGAACCTGAAGGTGATCGACCGCAGCGTCTATCCCTCCGCCATGAACGTGAAACGCGGCGGCTATACCCTCTGGCAGAGCGAGGCCGTGGCACCGGACGTGCTGCTGGTGGCTTCCGGATCAGAAGTGGAACTGGCGCTGGATGCAGCCAAGCAACTGGCGGCGGAATGCTGCGTACGGGTGGTCAGCATGCCCTCGTGGGAATTGTTCGATGCCCAACCGGCAGACTACCGGCGGCAGACGATCCCGCAGGACTGCAAGATCAAGGTCTCGGTCGAGGCGGCGGCGTCCATGGGCTGGGAGCGCTATATCGGCGCCGATGGCCACAGCATCGCCATGAACCGCTTCGGAGCCTCAGGTCCGTACAAGGTCCTGGCGGAGAAGTTCGGCTTCACCACCGAGCATGTGGTCGAGACCGTTCGCAAACTGCTTGCCTGACCAGAATGCCCGCATGTCAGAACTGGTTATAAACGGCGGACGCACCATCAGCGGCACCCATCGGACGCCTGGCAACAAGAACGCCGCGCTGCCGATGCTGGCCGCCTGTGTGCTGACGGATGAACCGGTCACGCTGCATAACCTGCCGCTGATCCGGGACGTGCAGACCATGCTCGATCTCCTGACCGATCTGGGCGCGAGCGTCGCGCAGGATGACCATTCGGTCACGATCTGCTGCAAGGGCATCCACAAGCGCCGGCTGGACGAGACGCTTTGCCGTCAAGCGCGGGCCTCGATCCTGTTCGCGGGCCCGATGGCCGCACGGCATGAGCGCGTGACCGTCTCGCACCCTGGCGGGGATGTGATCGGCCGCCGCCGGCTGGACACGCATGTCGCCGGGCTTGAACAGCTTGGTATCAGGGTCGAAACCGAAGCGGGGTATGCCTTCACCCGCGGCCCTTTGTTCAGGGGCGCGGACATCCTGCTTGACGAGGCCAGCGTGACGGCGACCGAGAATATCCTGATGGCCGCCGTACTCGCCCCGGGTGAAAGCGTGATCTTCAATGCCGCCTGCGAACCCCATGTCCAGGATTTGTGCCGCCTGCTCTGCCAGATGGGTGCGCGGATCGCCGGTATCGGCACCAATCGCCTGCTGGTGGAGGGTGTCGAAGCGCTTCACAGCGCATCTCATCGGATTTCATCGGATTACGTCGAGGCCGCCAGCCTTGTCGCCGCCGCGGTCCTGACCGGTGGTGAGCTTTTTGTCGAGGACATCGATCCGCGGGACTTCACGGTGATCGGCAAGCATTTTGCCCGGCTGGGAATCCGGTTGAACCTGGATGGAACCACCCTGCATGTCCCGCCGCGTCAGCGTCTGCGCATCCAGGACGATATCGGTGCGGCCATTCCGAAGCTCGAGGACGGGACCTGGCCGAATTTCCCGTCCGACCTGATGAGTGTCTCGATCGTCCTGGCCACCCAGGCGGAAGGCACCATGCTGTTTTTCGAGAAGATGTTTGAAAGCCGCATGTATTTTGTCGACCGCCTGATCGAGATGGGTGCCCGCATCGTGCAATGCGACCCGCATCGCGTCATCGTCAGCGGTCCGTCGCGCCTGCACGCCATGCGGCTGTCGAGCCCGGATATCCGCGCCGGGGTTTCGCTGCTGCTGGCGGCGCTCTGTGCCGACGGGCAGAGCCGAATCGGCAACGCCGAGGTCATTGATCGCGGCTACGAGCATGTGGATCGTGAGCTGCGGCGGCTGGGGGCCGATATCCAGCGTGTTCCCGCCACCAGCGGATAGCGTGGTCATCTTGTCGCATTTCTCGGTCGACGAGAACGGCGACGAGAACGGATTACGAGTAGCGATTAGCACAATCGTCCGCCGCTCTCGTCGCCGCTCTCGTCAACCGTCTTATTTTTACCTTTTGAAAAGCCGGTTTGGAAGATGCAAGATACCGATTAGGAATGAGTTAAGACAAGCTGTTCATAACCTGTTAAAAGGTTTCCGATTTTTTTTCTTGTTTCGCTGCGGCGAACTGCTAACTATGGCGTCCGTTCATCAATGGTTTTACCCCCTTAAAGGAGTTCACGTGGAGAAGTCGTCTGCCAGTCTGCTGTGGAGCCAAGCCTGCTCCCATTTGCAGTCCACGCTTCATGCCGATGTCTACTCCCGTTGGATCGGCGTCATTGATGCCATTGATCTTGAGGGTGAAACCCTGACGCTGGGAGTGGACAACGATTTCTATCAATCCTGGCTTGAGGAAAACTACCTGCCCCTGATCCAGAAATCGCTGCAGACGGTAACCGGGACGGAGTATAAAATCGTCTTTACCGTCAAGGTTCAGCAGTTTGAAGAGACGCCGATAACCATGCCAAAGGAACGGCGAAGCATCCGCGAGCGCCTGACGTCCCGTAAGCCGGACTTCGTTCCCGCGTTGAATCCAAAATTCACGATGGACCGCTTTGTGGTCGGACCCTCCAACAATTTCTCCCATGCCGCCGCCATGGCCGTTGCCGATGCCCCGGCACGCGCCTACAACCCGCTTTTCATATATGGCGGCACGGGACTGGGCAAGACCCATTTGATGCAGGCCATCGGGCATACCGTGCTTGCCAATGGCAAGGCGCGCAACATTTGCTATGTCACCTGCGAGGCCCTGCTCAACGCCTATATCGATGCCCTACAGAAACGCAGTCTTCCTGAATTCCGCAAGCTTTACCGCACGGCCGACCTGCTGCTGATAGACGATATTCATTTCCTTGCCGGCAAGGACCGGATCCAGGAGGAGTTCTTCCATACCTTCAATGCGTTGTTTGATGCGCACAAGCAGATCATCATGACCAGCGACCGGCCCGCCGCCGAGATTTCCGGCCTGGAACAGCGCCTGGTCTCACGTTTCGAATGGGGGCTTGTGACCGAGCTTGAAGAGCCGGATTTCGAGACCCGCATGGCGATCCTGCAATCCAAGCGGCAGCAGATGAATGTCGACATCAGCCAGCCGCTGATGACCTTCATCGCCCAGAATGTCCGCTCTAACGTGCGCCGCCTGGAAGGGGCGCTGGTCCGGGCCGTCTCATTCGCATCGTTGACCCGCCAGCCGCTGACCCTGGAATCCCTTCAGCATTTACTGCGCGATACGCTTGAACAGGAAAAGCAGGAGGACATCAGTCTCTCGTCCATCCAGCGTGCCGTGGCTGCCCATTACGATATCCGCGTAGCCGACATGAGCAGCACGCAACGTCCCCGCTCGATCGCGGTTCCCCGGCAGGTTGCCATGTATCTTTGCCGGGAACTGACGCCCTGTTCGCTGCCCGATATCGGGCATGCGTTCGACAAGACCCATGCCACGGTTCTCCATGCCCACAAAACGGTGCAGGGCCGCATGGATGTGGATGCCGACCTGCGGCGCAATGTGCACGAAATATCCCGCAAGCTAGGTAAACCGGTC
>JAIFLS010000062.1 GCA_020048935.1 bacterium
ATGATTTCTATCTTGTTACCAGCTCCTTTATGTATTTTCCCGGCGTCCCTATTTTTCACAGTCGAAACCTAGTCAATTGGAAACAGATCGGGCACTGTCTCACGCGGACGTCACAACTGCCATTGTCGCGTGCTGGAATCGCGGGTGGAATCTACGCGCCGACGATACGACACCACCGGGGGCGTTTCTACATGGTTACCACCAATATCACCGATGGTGGAAACTTCTACGTCTGGACCGACGATCCGGCAGGGGAATGGTCTGATCCGGTCTGGATCCCCCATAAGGGAATTGACCCTGATTTGTTCTGGGATGATGACGGGACCGTGTACTTCACGGGATCGGGCATCTTCCAGAGACAGATCGATCTCAAGACCGGCAGATTGCTTACCGAGGCCACTGCCCTTTGGAGCGGTTGCGGTGGGCACTATCCCGAAGCGCCCCACGTCTACAAGATCGATGGCCGTTACTACCTGATGCTTGCCGAAGGCGGAACCGAGTATGGCCATTGCGTGACCATTGCCCGCGGCCCAAGTCCGCAAGGCCCCTGGGAGATCTGCCCGCAAAACCCGATCCTGACACACCGCAGCAAATCGAGGCTCCCGATTCAAGCCACCGGGCATGCAGACCTAGTCCAGGACCAGAATGGTAAGTGGTGGATGGTGTGCCTGGGGATAAGACCCAAGGGATACCACGTTTGCCATTGCCTGGGACGAGAGACGTTCCTGACTCCCGTCGTATGGGAAGACGGATGGCCGATCATCGGCGATCGAGGGCAGATCGCCCTGGAAATGGAGGGGCACGATAGGTTGCCTCCGGTGGAGGCGCAGTCGTATTCGACGCATGACGATTTCGATGGCGACACCCTTCCGTTCCATTGGAACTTTCTCCGTAACCCGGTGGAAGGCGCCTGGTCGCTTGCGAAAAGCCGACTCATCCTCAAGTGCGGTGAATCCGGCCTGGACAGCATGGTAGGCCAGTCCTGGCTGGGGCGACGCCAGCAGCACTTTGATTTCAAGGCGTCAGCCCGGATTGAATTTGTCCCCAGGCGCCCGTATGAAGAAGCCGGTCTCACCGTCTTTCAGAATGAGAGCCACCACTACGAGGTGGCACTCACCTGCCGGGATCAAGTCCGCCGGCTGATTGTGCGGCGAACCATCGGAACCTTGTCCGCCGAAGTGGCTTCCAGTCCCATTCCTGACGGCCCCTTGACCTTGATGATTGAAGGCAGTGAAAGCGAATACAGTCTGGGATACATTTCGGGGGATTCGGCCACGATCATTCTGGCGGAAGGTGAAACCCGCTATCTCTCGACAGAGGTAGGAGGGCGCTTTACGGGTGTCTATCTGGCCATGTACGCCACGGCCAATGGGCAACATAGCGGGACGGTGGCCCAGTTTGACTGGTTTGCGTACAAGGCCTAAACGCTTCCACGCTCGGGCCCCTTGGTGAATGCACCATTAGAGGGCAGATCAGGGGCGGTTTGTTGATCCGCTCAAATATTCTATTCATTATCTATTCATTTATTTCTTTTACTTATATATAATATGTTTGCATGCAAGTAATTAGGATTATATTATTCGATTCATGAATGAATGGATAATCCGGTTAGAACGTGAGTTTTTGAGGCGCGGGATCTGCACGGCGCGAGAACTTGCCGTGGCTTTATCCATTAGCCAGCCTACGGTTTCCCGTGCCTTGGCGACCTTTTCGCCGGGACGTTTGCACCGTATCGGGTTGGGGCGTAACTGTCGTTACTCGCTGCATAAACGGTTTGAGGGATTGGGTGATCACTGGGCCTTGTACCAGTTCGACGAACGGGGCGGGGCGAGCCGGGTTGGCGCATTACATGCCTTACAGGGCGGGGCTTGGCACGTTGAACAAACCCCGCCATGGCATACATTGCGAGGATCCCCTTTCGCGGAAGGGGTTTTTCCGGGGTGGCCATGGTTTCTGGACGATTTACGTCCGCAGGGATTTCTGGGGCGGCTGTTTGCCCGGCAATTTTCCGTTGAATACCACGCGCCGGATGATCCGAGATTGTGGGCACCGGAGCATATTCTTGCCGCGTTGCTTCGCAAGGGTGAAGATCTACCAGGGGCGTTTGTGGTCGGCGAGGCGATGCTGGCAAAAGCGAGTCAATCGAGCCGTCAGGCGGTGATTTCCGAATTAGATCGTCCCACTGCCTATGCGCGTCTGGCAGCCGCTGTGCTGGAAGGTCAATGGCCCGGATCATCGGCTGCAGGTGAGCAACCGAAGTTTGTGGCTTGCCGGGAAAATTCCGGTAGCCAGGCATGTCCTGTGATCGTCAAGTTCAGTGGCGCGCTGAGTGACCCGGGGCAACGACGGCGTGCGGACTTGCTGGTGGCGGAATGCCTGGCAAACGAGACCCTGCTGGCGGCAGGGATTCCCGCCGCCCAAACCGAAATTCTTTATCACCAGGATCGGTGCTATTTGGAGTCGGTTCGGTTTGATCGAACGTCTGCGGGAGGAAGACGACATCTGGTTTCCCTGCTGGCTTTGGATTCGGCTTTCTACGGGGATCTTACAAGCCCCTGGTGGCAAGCTGCCCGACGGCTACAGCAGGATGGATTCATCAGCGACGAATCGGCCGACCGCCTTCGGTTGCTTTGGTGGTTCGGTCTGTGCATTGGCAATACGGATATGCACTACGGCAACATCAGCCTGCATTTATCGCCGGACTGGCCCTGTTGCCTTGCGCCGACCTACGACATGCTGCCCATGGCCTTGCATCCGCGATCCGACGGATCCTTGCCGGACGGCCTGCCAAATGTGCCGTCGCCACCGCCGGAAGAAGCAGCGGTGTTTGCAAAAGCCGCCGCACTGGCGACGGCATACCGGGAAACGTTGTTGTCGGATTCCCGTCTCAGCAAGTCGTTCAAGCAGGCGATCTGTAATCAGAAACAGGGCTAACGAGTGCGGGCGCGGTATGTGGCCGGTGTCATGCCGTGCTTGCGCTGGAAGGCGGCATGAAAGGCATGCGGATTGGGAAAGCCCGATTGTCTGTCTACGTCCATCTGCGCCAAGCCAGTCTCGCGCAACAGGGTCTCGGCCCGGTTAAGCCGTGCGGCAACGATGGCCTCGTGAATCGATTGTCCTAGGTGCTGCTGGAAGCGCTGCTCCAGTGTTCTGCGCGATATCGGCATGAAACGCATGATATCCGAAACATCGAAATATTCATCGATGTGCGCATGGATGTAACGCATTGCCTCGGTGACGTGCGGGTCGTTGCAGTCGATCCGGTTGGTCGAATGGCGGTGGACGATCCCTTCCGGCGGAATCCGCAGGCAATGCGCTTTCAAGGGGACACCCCTGATCAAACAGTCGAGCTGCGCGGCTGCAAGTTGACCGATTTCGAAATGGTTGATGGCGATGCTGGAAAGCTCCGGTTCCGCCGTGAGGCAGGTAATGCGATCATTGTTGACCCCCAGCACCACGATCTGCCCGGGCACCTGCCAGCCATGCCGCGTGCAATTTTCCAGCACAATGACGCCAGCAGTGTCGTCGACACAAAAAATCCCGATCGGATGCGCCGGATCCAGATCAACCTCAAACGTCATTTCCGGCAGCGCCCGCCCGACAATAACAATCGATCGTTTTTGTGGACTTTGCAGATACTGGATCGGCTTGTGCGGAATGCCATGCGCGTCCAGGTAGGCTTTGAATGCCTTGTTGCGGGCCACGAACGTCCGGCTGTCGGGATAATCCATCCAGTATACGCATCTGACATTCAGATCGACAAACGTACGTGCCGCAAGCTCGCCGACCGCCACATTATCGCAGGTAACCGTCGGAAATCGACAATCGGGAATGGGCTCGGTCGTATTGACGATCGGGATCCCCAGCGAGCCATACGCGTCTTCCTCGCTGTAGATCGGGGCAATTAAGCCATCCAGCCCGGCATCCCGCAAATCGCGGGCGGCTGTCTGTGTCCACTCCGAGATGTGCGCGATTTGCCAGTTGTCGGACGCGGATCGAAACTTGTAATCCAGAACCCCGTTGATCAGATCGCGACCAAATTCATGCCGGTATGTTGCCAGGATCCCGATGCGTTGCGGCTTCGTTTTCATAAGATGAAATCCTTTATAGCCATAAAATGCGCATTAATGCAATATATTATGCGCATTTTTTCTGTGGCAAACCGCTAGGGGCTAAGCGCAGAATATGACTTCGAATTATGGCAAATATGACGTCCGAAACTATTGACGGCAGCGAAGTCGGGAAATAGCCAATCTAGAGAAGGAGGCAGGATGCGTTTTCGTTTTGTCGGGCGGTTGACGTTGCTATCCACGCTTTGTGTTGCGGTTACCAGCATGGCAAATCCCCGTGTATTGCCGGAGGAGGCGCAAAAGCGGGCCAACGAGGAAGCCAATACCTTCAAGCTCTCAAGCACGGTCAGTGCGAAACCCATCGAAAAGGAGATTGTCCCGTCACAGGTTCCCGATGATGAGCCGCATGGACTGGGTGCACTTCCCATCACGGAGGAGCGGCTGGCCTTGGACAAGAAGCGTGGCCGCGAGGTGAAGAAGATCAAGCTGAACAAGATCGGCCTGGCGCGTGTCAATGCGGAGCGTGCGAAGAAGGGCCTGCCGGCCCTGGTCGCCGGTGTTGACCTGCAAGTTGCCCCGGTTGGGTTTGAAGTTGAAACCGAGGCGGATGCCGGAGGTTCCGAGGCGATCGTCCCGACGGAAGAGACCACGGCTTCCGACGCAGGGGTGACTACCAGCGAATTGCCGGCCTCCGCTGGAGAAACCGGCGGGGCGAACCCGTCCGCCGTCAACAACAGCACGCTGAAGTTTTTTCCCCCGATCGGCGACCAGGGGCAGGTCAATTCCTGCGTCGGCTGGGCCGAGATCTACTACACCATGACACACGAAACCGCGCTCCAGTATGACCGGGACGTGAAGGCGATCGGCATGGATGCTGTTTTCTCACCGCTCTTTACCTACAATTTCCTGAATGGCGGACTGAATGACGGCACCTATTTCGGGGATCACTATGATATTGCGCAAAAGCATGGTGCAGTGCGTTATGCTGAAATGCCGGCCCCCACGAGCTTCACCCGGACCTGGGACACGACGGCCGCGCACTACCGCCGCGCCATTGACAGCCGGATCGACGGGTACGGTTATATCTCGAGCCTGAATACAGCCGATGGTCTTGCCCTGTTGAAGACGCATCTGGCCAACGGCCACATCGCCTCGTACCGCACCGATTTCGATGGCTGGGTTTATAAGACGCTCTCCAACGATCCGAATACCACGGGAGACGATGCCGCTGCCGGCAAGTGGAGCGTGTCTGCCTATAACAGCACGTCTTCCGGTCATGGCATGGCGGTGCTGGGCTACAATGACGAAGTCTGGTGCGATATCAACGGTAATGGTGTCATCGACGCCGCCACGGAAAAAGGCGGGCTCCTGATCGCCAATTCCTGGGGGACAGACTGGAAAAGCGCCGGGTATTGCTATATTCCCTATTCCATATTGCAGACCACCTACATCTTCTCGAGCCAAAGGGTCTATATCGCCACGATCAAGCCTGTGCAGTATTCCCCCTCGGTTATGGCCAAGGTCACGCTCAACCACAATCTCCGCAACCAGGTCACGGCAAAGGTCGGCAAGAGCGCGACGAACAAGACGGCTCCCGACACGATTCTTACGCCTGAAATTTTGTTTAACCAGGGTGGGGCTTACGCCTTCAGCGGTGCAACCGCCACCGCCCAGGATTTTACCTATTACCTTGACATGACCGAGCTTGCACCGTCCATGGGAACGGCGCAACGCTGGTACGTGCAGATTATGGACTCGGGGTTGAATGATGGCAATCTGACGTTGAAGGCGTTTGACCTGATTTACTCCTCGTCGGGAACCGACCGGCCGGTCGGCAGCTGCAGTATGGTGCCGCTGGTGGGGAATGGTTCCACTCAGAATGCCTATATCGAATGGGAAATGGGCGATGTCGTACCCGCTGTGACCGTGACGGCCACCGATGCGCAGGCTGCCGAAGAAGGCCAGGGGGCAGGCACCTGGACCATCACCCGCGACGGCAGCACGGCTGCGTCGCTCGCGGTTTATTACAGCCTGTCAGGAACGGCAGCGCAGGGCGCGGACTACACGGTAAGCCCCGCCAGCCCGGTGACGATTGCCGCGGGCCAGGCCTCGGCGACGGTTACGCTCACGCCGGTGGATGACGTGGTTGCTGACGAGGGAACGGAGTTGGCGACGTTGACGATCCAGCCAAATGCCGCGTATTATGTCGCCGCGGCCTCGGCCTCGGTTGCGATTGCGGATAATGATCTCATTGCGCCGGCCGTCAGCAATCAAGGCTGGACAGCGACCGGAACGACCAGCGCGGATCTCTCTGGTGTCATTGTTTCCGGGGAACAGGCGTCAGTCTGGATCTGCTGGGGAGAAGTGGATGGCGGAACAGCCACGACCGGAAGCTGGGAAAATGTTGACGCCGTCGGCACGTTCGCCAAGGCCGTGCCGTTTACGGCGACTGTCACGGGCATGGGGACCAATACCACCTACTGGTACCGCTTCCATGTCTCTAATGCGGCTGGAACAGGCTGGTCGGGCACGGCGACGGCATTCAGCGGCAACCCCGTGGGCGCAGGCGGGCCGTGGACGCCGGCGGACATGGATACGGTTGCCTGGTATGATGCGGCTGATACGAACACCTTGTGGGCAGACGTGTCAGGAACGATACACGCCACCAGCTCGGTCGCACGATGGGATGACAAGAGCGGGAACGGGCGGTATGTGAGCCAGGGAACCGAAGCGGCCAAGCCGATAACAGCAACAAGGACAATGAACGGACGGAATGCACTGGACTTCAGCAGAACTGCCGCACAATCGCTCAGCGTTTCCGCCAACCTTGCCAGCCAGCCGCTGACAGCGATTGCCGTTGCCGCGTTCGATACCGCGGGAGAGAATTTGACCCTCTTTGACGGCTATTCGTCGACACGTTGCTTTCTACGTCGCATGAGTACCGATGTGCTCGGAATCTACGCAGGTTCCTATCTCTATGGTCAGGCGACATCCAGTGAAGCCGCGCTGGCCTCTGTCGAATTCAACGGCGCGAGCAGTAGGATCAGGAAAAACGGCGGGACGGCAACCACCGGGAATCCGGGGACAGGAAGCCTGTCGGCGGGTCTGACCATTGGCAATATCGCAAGTCCGGATTGGACGTATGGAATGGATGGCTTGGTTTGCGAATTGGTCTTTGCGAGCGGTTTGCTTTCCGATGCCGACCGTCAGAAGATCGAGGGTTACCTTGCGCACAAGTGGGGCTTGCAGGAAAGCCTTCCGACGGATCATCCTTATCGGAATCTGCCGCCTGGCGGCACCGGGGCCGATGTGGCGGCAGCGACCACGGCACCTTCTGGCATCACGGACAGTACGGCGACTTTGAATGGGTTTGTCAGCGCGCCTTCCACCAACGTGGATATCCATGTCCATTGGGGGCTGAGCGACGGCGGAAGCAACTCGGGGGCTTGGGCGGCTTCGGTCAAGGTGGGATCCTGTGCCAATTCGTCCACCAATGTCTACTATGCGGTCACTGGGCTTAATCCCGGTCAGACCTATTACTACACCTTCAGTGCCAGCAATGCGGCGACCAATGTCTGGGCATCCCCGAGCTGGACATTCCGCACATCGGGAGAGACCAGTATCCTGGCACCCTCCGATCTCAGTGCAACGCCGGGCTCCGGGCAGATCACGCTGGCATGGACGGATAGCAGCACGAATGAGACAGGCTTCCGCGTGGAACGTTCGCAGACCGAGCTGTCGGGCTTCGCCATGATCGGTGCCGCACCTGAAAACGCGACCATCTACACAGATAGCGTGGTCAGTGCGGGGACCACGTATTATTACAGGGTTGCCGCCACAAATGCCACCGATAGCAGTGTCGTTTCAGCAACCGCATCCGCAAGCCTGCCCAAGCCCGAGGCAAAAGTGATGCTTAGCAACCTCAGCCAGACCTACAGCGGTGCGGCGCGTACCGTCACGACGACCACCGATCCCGTGGGTCTGACCGTTGCAATCACCTACAACGGCATCGCGATCGCTCCGACCAACGCCGGCAGTTACGCGGTGGTCGCGACGATTGACGACGCGACCTACCAGGGCACGACCAACGGGACGCTGGTCGTGGGCCAGGCGACCCCGACGGTAACCGCGTGGCCGACAGCCGCAGCTATCGTCGAGAGCCAGAGTCTCGTGAATGCGACGCTCAGCGGCGGCAGCGCCTCGGTGCCCGGCACCTTCGGTTTTAACAATCCTGCATACGTGCCACCCGTGGGCACGAACACGGTCGCGGTCACATTCTCGGCGAATGACGCGGTGAACTACTTTGCCGTGGGTGGCACCGTTGATGTCGTAGTGGAGGAATCTTACCTTGCGCCGCCGGCATTCAGCAACCAGGGCTGGATAGCGACCGGGACGACCAGCGCGGACCTTGCGGGGGTCATTGCGGCCGGGGAGCAGGTATCGGTCTGGATTTGCTGGGGCGTGGCGGATGACGGCACGGCCAGTACCGGAAACTGGGATCAAGTTGAAGCTGTCGGTATTTTTACCAAGGACGAGCCATTCGCGGCGACCGTTACGGGCATGGCTACCAATGCCACCTACTGGTACCGGTTCTATGGGACCAATGCGGCCGGAACAGGCTGGTCGGCCTCCGCTATCGCGTTCAGCGGCAGTCCTGTGGAGCCGCAAGGCGAATGGACGCCCTCCAATGTGGCGGCCGTGGCGTGGTATGACGCCTGCGACACCAATACCATTACGCTGGTCAGTGGCAAGGTGTCGCAGTGGAAAGATAAGAGCGGCAACAGCCGGCATGCCCTGCAGGGAACCACCACCAAGCAACCGACCTACCGCGCGGCCGATACGCGCATGACCAACATGCCGTCCATCGGGTACGACAATGCCTATCGCTTGCTGGTGACGCCGACGATGAGCTTCTCGAATGTGTACGTAGTGACCTACTATGACGCGCCTACATTCGATAACTGGTTGCCGTTGCTGTGTGATAGCAACAATGTCTTGGAGATGCGGGGCAGGCAAAACTACGCTGAGCTAAACGCTGGCCGAGGGTTCAGTTTCTACCGGGATGGAGCCACCACAACGACGACGGCTTTCCCGAGGGTTCACGCGCTCTGGAGGGCGAGTGCAACAACCAATCTCGGAAATGTTGCCTGGCATATTCTTGGCGGTCCGAACACGTGGCAGTATTGGAAGTACGGTGCTGTCGGCGAGTTGATTTTCACGGATGGCAACGAGGGGCTGCCTGTGCGGCAGAAGATCGAAGGTTATCTCGCCCACAAGTGGAAGCTGGCGGGGAATCTCCCTGCTGATCATCCCTACAAGGATGCGCCACCCGGTGGCGGCGGGGATGTAGTGGTTGCGAATCTGGCACCTGGAGACATCGCTGGCAGTACGGCCACACTGAATGGGTTGATCAGCGCGCTTGCAACAAACGTTGATGTGTATGTCCACTGGGGACTGAGCGACGGCGGCACCAACGCGGGGGCGTGGACGTATGCTGCCAGGGTGGGATCCTATACCAATACTTCTGACACTGTCAGCTACCCTGCGGAAGGGCTGAATCCCGGCCAGGTATATCACTACACCTTCAGCGCCAGTAACGCGACAGGCCGCGCATGGGCCCAGCCGAGCTGGCAGTTCGCGACGGCGGATGCGGGATTGGGCTCAAATGTCTATCTGACGGTCTATTCTGCCCATGGGACGCCTAGCCCATCAGGTGTGACTACGCAAGCCGCCAACTCCGTCATCAATGCCTCCATTTCCGGTTCCCCGGTCTTCGGGGGCACGGGTGTGCAGTATGTGGCGACCGGCTGGATCAGCACAGGCAGCCTGACCAGCGGAACAGGGACGAACACGATTTTCACGATCACGAACGATACAACGATAACATGGCAGTGGCAGACGAACTACTGGGTTGAATTGGGTACAACCGGGAACTAGACCCACCGGGTAGATAATGGAATGCCGATTATGGCAAAACAAAGGAGAGCAGGAGATGAACAGGAGTCTGAAACAGGCTATGGCAGCGCTGATGGCGCTGGGGATCATGACGGGCAGCGCGCTGGCGGTGGGTACCGGTATCGTTGACCGCGTGTCTGGCTGGTGTCCGGCGGGGACGAACCTGACGGTGACCGCACAACCGGCAGCTAATGACATGCTTTCCGGATGGAGTGGCTCCACCAACGGGGCGACCTTCGGTGCCGCCACGATCACCTTCCTGGTCAATGCGCCCAAGACGATCACGGCGACCTTTGTCGATATCATGCGTACGATCACGGCCTCGGCGGGAGCCAATGGCTCGATCACGCCATCGGGCGCGGTTGCTGTCGCGCAGGGTGACAACCAGGCGTTCACGATCACGCCTGCCGCCAACTACCACATTCTCGATGTCCTGGTCGGTGGTTCCTCGGTCGGCGCGGTGGGCAGCTACACGTTCACCAACGTGATGGGCAATGCCACGATTGTGCCCAGCTTCGCGATCAACACCTACGTGGTGACGTTCCAGGCGGGAGCCCATGGCGCGATCACCGGTGGCAATGCCGTGCAGACGATCGATCATGGTTCGAATGCGACGCCGCCAACCATCACAGCGGCTATGGGCTACGCCTACTCGAGCTGGAACGGCTCGTATACCAGCGTGACAAACACCCGTACGCTGACAGCCCTTTACACGACAAACAGCTACACGCTGACGTTCAATAGCTCTGGAGGTTCGGCGGTTTCCCCGATGACGCAGCTTTACACCACGGCGATCACCGCCCCGGCTGCCCCGACCCGCACGGGCTATACCTTCGCGAGCTGGAATCCGGCGGTACCTGCCACGATGCCAGCGAGTAACCAGACGCATACGGCGCAGTGGACGACCAATAATTACAGCTTTATCGTGAGCAGTGAGCGGGGTACGCCGAATCCGGCGGGTACCAACTGGTATGCATACGGCGCGACGGTCAACTTCGCCATGACCAATGCGTCGGTTATTATTCCGAATGATACGAAGTACGATGCGACCGGCTGGGTTGGCACGGGCAGCTTGATCAGCGGCACGGGCACCAACGGCAGCTTCACGATTACCAACACCACGACCATGACCTGGCAGTGGACTACGAATTACTGGGTTGAGCTTAATGTGCTGGGGAACTGAGACAGACCATAGACTGCAGACCATGAAGAAAGAAAGATACAGCGATGAAGCTTGCGGGGTCGGCCGGAAGGCCGGCTCCCGGAGGCTTTGTGTGTCCTTGCTCTGCGCGGCAGTGCTCCCCGCATTTGCGGGGAGCCTGTTTGCCGGCGGCACGGGTACGGTAGACAAGGTCAGCGGCTGGTATCCGTCTGGGACCAACCTCACGGTTGTGGCCACGCCGCACATATACAGTGAATTCGATCACTGGGCTGGGTACACCAACGGGATGGCAATAAGCAGCGCCGCGAACCCGCTTGTTTTCCGGGTCACGGCGCCCAGTGAGGTGACGGCGGTGTTAAGGGACAGGCTGACGGCGTCTAACTCTGTGCCGTACCAGTGGCTGGCAGAGGTGACCGGGATAACCAGTGATTTTGAGAATGCGGTTACGAATGATCCGGATAATGACGGGTTTACTACCGCCGAGGAATACTGGGCCGGTACGGATCCTGCGACAAACGCCTCTCACCTGTACATCTCATCCGTGCAGATAACAGCGACGAATTTCAGTCTTATATGGGCACATTCCAAGATAGGGGAGAATGCACCCGAGATAGTGATCCAGAGTCGAGCGAGCATGTCATCCGGTGATTGGAGCAATGCCGCTGTGCATGAGGCGCATAACGGAATCAACAGCTGGGACTCCCCGGGCCAGCAGGCTGCCTTCTACAGGCTTTGCGTCACAAATATTCCGTGACGGGATCATATCTCGGCCACCCCATGACTAAACGTAAACGTCCTTCCGAGCACGCTACAAGGTTGCGTACAACTTCATGTGATTTCTGCACTAGGCAGTTCAGGTTACAAATTATACAATAGCAACTGACATGATCATCACCTGGCAATGCAGACGAACTTATGAATCGAGCTGGGCGTGACGTGCGAATAGAGGGCGAAGTACGGCCTTGTGGACAATTCGAACCGGGTTCTATACTCGTCCGATGGGGGACTACGATACATGACCACTATTGGAGGATCACAAGTCACCGCATTGGTTTGCATGCTGGCGGTCAGCGCCTGTGGCAAGGAAGCGGCGACAAACGAACCGGCGTACGCTCCGCCAGTACAGGCGCTTGCCTATACCGGCACCAACGAGATCGGGCATCTATATCTGGTGCGGGAGCCGCAAGGTGGCACACTCCGGCCGGATTCGCCGATCCTGATCTTCATGCACGGGAACGGCGGCAAGGAGGAGCAGGGCATGGTCAAGCTCTTTCCCGATCTCCGGCCGCTCCTGGACCGATGGGGCTGGATCTATGCCTGTCCGCGCGATGATGATTTCGAGGGGTTGCGTCGCGATCTCGCCGCACGTTACGGGGCCCGGCCCCTTTACCTGGCCGGTGCCTCGTCCGGAGGTCGTGCAGCCTTCAATGAGGCGTTGGCTCATCCCGCAAGCTATGCCGGCCTGATCCTGATGTGCCCGGCGGTTCGGCGCAAGATCGATCCTGACCATGTCGCGACCAACGCCGCTTATCTCCCGATGCCGGTTTGGATGATCTGCGGGGAAAACGACACCAACAATGTCGTAGCGTGCCGATCCCTGTTCCAAGGTCTCGAGCGGCGGGGGCACCCCGTCTTCTACCACGAGATACCGGGCGGGTCCCACAATGACGCCCCCGGGAAGATCCGCTGGGAGGAGGCCTTGCGGTTTGTCGCCGAAAAGGCTGGACGGCAAGGCGATATTCAGTCCAACTGACAAGCAATAAGGAGTAGAGCTGGATGCAATACGGAAACATCGAACTGCATAATGTCTGCGAGATTATCGAGCCCGATGGGCAAACTGGCTTTGGGATTTCCCGCCTGCCGCGTGAGATCCGCGAGCGGATCAATCCCTGTGCTCAAAAAATGGCGCGGCAGGGGTCTGGCTGCGAGATACGCGGGATGCTCCAGGATGGAGGAAGTGCGCGGTTGGTACTCCGGGCGGATGAAAGCACTAGCACGCCCCAAATTATTTCGGTGTATCACGGATGTTTCCGCGGTCAATCGGTGCTTCTTCGGGACGAACCGACCGAAATCGTCATCAAGACTCCGTCCATGATGAACTTCATGGAAAGTATCAGCCGGACAAGGAAACTGCCGTTCGATCCGCGTCTGGTGCGTATCCGGCTCCCCGCGCTTCATTCGGCCCGGATCCTTTCAATCGAGGGGGATTTGAGCTATCCGCCGCCTGAAGCGAAGCCGAAGAAGACGTTGCTATGTTACGGATCGTCGATTACGCAAGGTGCTTCGGCCGTTGCCCCGGAGGGAACCTATGCGGCGCGATGCGCCCGGCGTCTTGACTATGATCTCCTCGATCTTGGTTTTGCCGGATCCGCGGAGATGGATCAGGCGATCGCCGAACACATCGCCTCCCGGACGGACTGGGATATCGCCACCCTTGAAATGGGCATCAATGTCCGTGGCTGGCCGAACGATAGGTTTCAAGAGGCGGTGACCAGCTTCGTCGGCACGGTGGCCGCTACCCACCCGGGGAAATTCATCTTCTGCATCGACCTGTTTACCCATTATGCCGACTATAAGTCATCCGCTCCCAAGGCCGCGGCTTTTCGGGACATCGTGAGGGAGGTATCAGCAAAATACGATTCAGGCAAGGTGATCCATGTGGATGGCAGGATGCTTCTGGAAGATCCAGCGGGCTTGCTCACCGATCTGGTGCATCCGGGCGACGAGGGGATGCAGGAGATCGGTGAGAACCTGGCCGCCTTCATCCAGCGGTCGACAAGAAAAGGGTAACAAATGATCGAGTGGATTCGCAGGAAATGAGGTGAAATACATGATGAGATTAACGTCTATTCGGAGGATCGGTATGGCTATTGGTTCGGGAATCATAGGGATGGCGCTGCAACAACCGTTGTCAGCCTCCGTCTTGCATGTCTCGCCAGCAGGTAACGATGCCAATCCAGGCACGGCGGAGAAGCCCCTGGCGACAGTGGAGGCGGCGCAACGCGCTGCCCGAGTCACCGCTGGCAAGGTGCCGGTGACCGTCTGGCTGCACAAGGGTATCTATTATCTTCCCCGCCCCATTCTATTCACGGCCGAAGATTCGGGCTGTACCTACGCCGCCGCGGATGGCGACCCCGTCGTGCTCAGTGGTGGTGCCAGGCTGGAGTTGAAGTGGGAACCATTCCGAGATGGCATCCTACAGGCGAAAACCCCGGACGGGATGGCGTTCGACCAGGTGTTTGTCAATGGACGGCGCCAAGTCATGGCGCGTTATCCCAACTACGATCCGAATGTGCTACCTTATGGCGGATTTGCGGCAGATGCGTTCAGCCGCGAGCGCGCAGCCCGGTGGAGTGATCCGTCCGGCGGATTCATTCACGCGATGCACAAAGGGCATTGGGGTGGTTTCCACTACCTCATCACGGGGAAGAACGCCGATGGCGACGTGACGTATGAAGGCGGCTGGCAGAACAACCGGCCGTCGCCTATGCATCCTTTGCATCGCTATGTCGAAAACCTATTCGAGGAACTGGACGCGCCGGGCGAGTGGTTCCATAACGCGAAGACGGGAATACTATATTTCCATCCTCCGGTCGGAACAGATTGGGACGGTTCCGTAGAGGTCGTCTGCCTTCGACTCCTTGTAGCGTTCGATGGCGCGAAGAACGTGACGCTACGCGGGCTCATCTTCCGGCATGCGGCGCGGACATTCATGGAGACGAAGGAACCGTTGTTGCGCAGCGACTGGACCATTTACCGGGGCGGCGCTCTACTGTTTAACGGCTCCGAAGATTGCACGGTGGCCGATTGCGAGTTCGACCAACTCGGCGGGAATGCGATTTTTGTGAATAACTACAATCGGCGCATCACCATCACCGGTTGCGATATCCACGATACCGGTGGTAGCGCCGTCGCGTTTGTCGGCGACCCCGAAGCGGTGCGAAATCCACTTTTCCAATATGGTGATCAGGGGAAAAAGTTTGGCGAGATTGACAAGACACCCGGCCCCCTGACAGAGAATTATCCCAAGGACTGCACGGTGGACGACTGCTTGATTCGCGGGGTGGGCACGGTCGAGAAGCAGGCTGCCGGGGTTCAGATTTCGATGTCCATGGGGATCACCGTCCGGCATTGCTCGATTTACGGCTGCTCGCGGGCCGGTATCACCGGCATTGCTCGATTTACGGCTGCTCGCGGGCCGGTATCAACATCGGTGACGGTTGCTGGGGCGGGAATGTGATCGAGTTCTGTGATGTGTTCGACACCGTGCGCGAGACCGGAGACCACGGCAGCTTCAACTCATGGGGGCGGGACCGCTTCTGGAAGCTTGGTGATGCCCCGTCCGACGAACTGCCGGCGCTGGCGCTGCTGGATGCGGTCAAGCCCAACATCATCCGTAACAGCCGGTGGCGGTGCGACCACGGCTGGGATGTGGACCTGGATGATGGCTCGTCGAACTACGAGATCTATAACAACCTTTTCCTCAACGGAGGGCTGAAATTGCGTGAGGGGTTCCATCGGAAAGTGTGGAACAACATCGCCGCCAATAGCACTCTGCATCCGCATGTCTGGTATGAGAACTGTGGTGACGAAGTTACGCGGAACATCTGGATGGGACCTTACCGGCCCGCCATCATGCATTCCCAAAAATGGGGACAGGAAGTTGACCGCAACCTCTTTACGACAAGCGATGCCGACCGTACGAAGTTCGCCGTCAACGGTTGTGATGCGCATTCGCTCGTGGGCGACCCGCAGTTTGTGAACGCTGCGAAAGGCGATTTCCGCGTGAAGGACGGCTCCCCTGCGCTGAAACTGGGCTTTGTGAATTTCCCCATGGATCAGTTCGGCGTCCAGTCACTCCGCCTACGGGCCATCGCGCGAACACCGGTGATTCCGACGATTCATGTCGGCGGTGACACGCCGTCTGGAACCGTAGTGGGTACTCCATGGCGCGGTGCCGTTTTGCGCGATCTGCAGGATGGGGAGTTTTCGGCGATTGGTGTGCCGGCAGACGCGAAAGGTGTGTTGGTTGTCGATGTCAGCAAGCGTTCTCCCGCATCACGAGACGGTGTGTGCGTCTCTGATTTCATCCAGCGAGTCAACGGCCTCGAGGTGCGCGATGTCCGGGAGTTTCTTGAAGTAATGGGAAAAGTTACCGGAGGCCAGCCGGTCAAGCTGGCAGTCATTCGCGATCAGCAACCCATCGAGTACAACATGCAAGCCGAGGTCGAAAAGCCTTCAGAACAATAGGAGAGTAACGATGAATTTACCCGGCACGCGGTCGCCATGGTTGGGCTCGTTTGAGAAGTACGACTTCGTGGTTGCTGATCGTCCAGTCACGGTTGTGTGTCCGAGGCACCCCTTGGCGGGGCTGCCGTGGGCTTGGAAAGGTGAGTTCCTGAATGCCTTTCCCAATACGGAATTGGCCCTGCTTGACGCGGGCTTTCATTGTCGTGCCATGGGAGGAGAATACCGGCGAGGTGGCG
>JAIFLS010000093.1 GCA_020048935.1 bacterium
GCCGGCCAGGGTGACGAGGGCTGGGAACTGTTGCGCGGTACGATGCTCGAAAGCATGTATGGTGATCCGGTTCCTAAACACGGATATAGCAATGATCAAGGGAATTGTACCGCTAGTCCAAACTATACCTCACCCGGCGGGTTGAGCCATCCGGGGTGTGCGATTGATTTTGCCGACATCACATCGATGTTCTGCCGCACGGTGGTGGAAGGGTTGTTCGGTTACTGGCCGGACTATCCTGATGGTATCGTCACAGTCGCTCCCGGTCTGCCGTCCACTTGGGACCACGCCGCTATCAGAACCCCGGACTATTCGCTGACGTTCCAGCGGGAGGGATCGATTGACCACTACATGGTTGAACTGACCCGTTCCGCTAAGATAAACCTCCGACTTCCGATCCGCGCCGAGTCGGTGCAGTCGGTGGTGGTGAACGGCCGGGAGACGAAATGGAAGATCGAGCCGTGGGCCGGGTACGGTATGTTGATGCTGGAGGTGCCGGAAGCGGAGAAGGCGGAAATCGCGATCACGCAGGCAGGGCGCATGCCGCAAACAGCGCCAATCCGAATCGAAAAGAAAGCAGGTGAGGCAAAAACCATCGCGAGCGCGATGGATCCGCAGGGGTGCCTCGGCACCGGGGCCAAGCCTGGCGAGCACATGGCCTTTGCCCTCGTGGAGCGCGGTAATGTGCCGTATCTGCAGGTTTACAAGGTTCATGTAAACGACCCCGATGGTGATGCGCGTCGGGCGGCGAAGCTGTTGAAAATGCCACCCGCTCAGGCCAAATGGCTCCCTGTGCCGTTGGACGGCGTGTTCAACGGCGATGTGCAAACTATCTTCCAGCAGAAATACCTATCGCCGCGTCCAGAGACTGTCTCCTGCCGCATCGGTTATGACGGGTGGAGTGCGTGGACTTTCTACCCATGGAATATCCACACGCCGGAGATCAAGCTCGCTAGGCCCGGCGAGCCGGTCGTGACGTCGCACGGTGTGCCGTTTGGAACTATAGGTTCGGGTAGGAACATCGCGTTCACCTCACGCTGGGACAATTGGCCTAAAGTGGTGACGGCATCGGTCAATCTGGCTGGCGATGCGATTTGGTTGCTGGTCTGCGGGTCGACCACACCGATGCAGGGTCGGATCGCGAACGCGGTGTTGCGGTTCCGGTATGCCGACGGCCAGGAGGAGCAACTGGAGCTCGTGCCGCCGCTGAATTTCTGGTCGCTATGCGGATTTGGTCGCACGGACTATGACCTCAAGCGCGACGCCTTTGCCTTGCCGGAAGAAGCGCCACCCCAGTTGCAATTGGGGGAAAACTGCCGGGCGATGGTTTATGGCTGGAATCTACGTCCCGGGGTTGGCTGGAATCTACGTCCCGGGGTTGTCTTGAAGGACGTGGTACTGGAAACGCTATCACAGGATGTTGTAATCGGGTTGATGGGAGTGAGCATGATGAATCCGCGAAAGGAGCAAGAGATATGACGGCAAGAAATGGGGAAAGTCGGAGTTGGTCGTGTGTGGTAGGGAACAGGATGGCATGCGCGTGGGGCTGCGCTGCGTTGTCGGCTCTGTGGGCTGTCTCTTTGCCGGCAGGTGAGCCGGTCAGCGAGGTGCAGCCGAAGCCAGCCTTTGAGCTTGCTTCTATGATTGGCGATCACGCGGTCCTCCAGCGGGATATGCCAGTGCCGGTCTGGGGATGGAGCGCGCCGGGCTCGGAAATATCAGTGGAGTTTGCTGGGCAGAAACAAACCGCCACTGCCAACAAGGATGGCAAGTGGATGATCAAGCTCGATCCGATGCTGGCCAACGACAAACCGCAAACGATGAGTGTGACTTCTTCCGTCGGAGCTCTTGAATTGGAAATCAAGGACATCCTGGTCGGCGAGGTGTGGGTCTGTTCCGGGCAGTCGAACATGCAGTACGGCTGGGGAACGGAATCGGAACCCATGTTTAACTGGGGAGGGGACACCAATCTTGCCGCTTTAGTTGCAGATGCGAGAACGAAGCCGATCCGCAGCTATACGGTGCCGACTGATGTTTCATTTACCCCCAATGACAAATGTAAAGGATCGTGGTCAACCAATGTCTCCGGCAGTGCGGTGGCCTTCGGTTTCAGTTATCACCTGTATCAGAAGCTCAACGTGCCGGTTGGAGTGGTTGTCACGTGCTGGGGCAGTTCCAGTATTGAGGGGTGGATGCCGCGGGACATGACCGAGCAGCTTCCGCACTTTAAAGCTATCATGGAGTCGTTCGATGGATCTACGAACGTGCAGGCACGGGTCCGTGCGGCGATGGAGCGGGGCATAAAGCACGGAAATGTCTTCGTCCGGCAGCAACCCAACCTTCTCTACAATGCCATGCTGCATCCTTTGATTCCGTATGCTTGCCGGGGTATGGTCTGGTATCAGGGGGAAGCAAATGCCAGCAAGCCGCAGCAGTACGCGGAGAGCCTGCCGTTATGGATCAAGCGTTTGCGGGCGGAATGGGATCGCGCCGACTTCCAGTTCCTGATCGTGATGCTTCCGGGTTTCGGCGACAAGTCCTGGCCATTGTTCCGTGAGGTCCAGCTGGGAGCCTTGAAGGTCCCTCACACTTGCGTAGCCAACACAATTGACCTTGGCGACGAAAAGAACATTCATCCGGCAGACAAGGCACCGATCTGCGAACGATTAGCGCTTCTGGCGCGGCGCGATGTTTATGGCGAAACGATTGCAGCGCAGGGGCCGGTCTTAAAGAGCGCGGTCGTGAAAGAGAATCGCATGGTGATCGAGTTTGACCACGCGGACGGCTTGAAGACGGCCGACGGCAGCGCGCCGACTGGATTCCAGCTTGCGGGCAGTGATAAAAGCTGGCATCCCGCCACGGCTGTGATCAAGGGGGATACGGTACAGGTGGAAGCCGAAGGTCTGGCCGCGCCAGCGTTTGTCAGCTATGCTTTTGCCGGGAAGCCCGCTGTCAATCTGGTGAATGGGGCCAACCTGCCTGCCTACCCTTTCCGAACTGATGCAGAATAAACAGCATATCGGCATATCGGATAGTATTTTCATAAGATCGGTCATTACCAATCTTCTGTTTATGTGGTAATCCTTCTTGCGCATATGAGACTCACCGGGCAGGCGTCCGAGTCGGTGAATGGTAGGAGACCATGAAAATTCAATTCCTTTTGAAGTCTGTGTGTTGTTTGATCGGTAGTTGGGCGGCGCTTGGCTACGCGGATGAAGGACGGTTTGTGGATGCGCATGTTCACTTCCACGACCGAAATCCCGGCGACCTGGAAAAGGTGGCGGCCTGGATGCAGTCCAATAACGTGGCACGGATCATCAACCATCCCCTGACTCAATCCCGGTGGCGCACCGAGGACGAGCGGAAGCAGATGATTGCGAATTACGCGCAGTACAAGGGGCGCATTGACCGGTTCTGCATCATCCGCCCGGAAGAAGTTAGCACGGAGGAAGAGGCTATCAAGCTGCTCGCCCGTGAAAAACAGGACGGAGCGATCGGGTTCGGCGAGCATTATGGCGACGAGAAGGGGGATAACCATTTCGACAGTCCCGGGAGTATGCGGCTTTTTGCGGCGTGCGAAAAGATCGGATTGCCGGTCATGTTCCACATGGACCGGAGCAAGAACCTGGATGAAAAGGGGTTGCCACGGCTCGAGAACGTCCTGAAGGCATATCCCCAGTTGATTCTTATCGCCCACTCGGACTGGTGGCGGAATATATCCGATGGCACCTGCGGGCGGCTTCTTGAAAACTACCCGAACCTCTATGCCGACATCTCCTGCACCGTGGGCCGCAGCCCCATTGGCCGCGACAAGGCCATGGCGCGCGAGTTCTTTATCCGGCATGCCGACAAGCTGCTTTTCGGGACCGACAGCGGCTGGTGGTCGCTAGGCAACAAGCCGCCCGCGCCGGAGTTCGCGCTCATCGATGAACTCAAGCTGCCGAAAGACGTGGAAGACAAGATTTGCCGGGGCAACGCCGAGCGATTACTCTGGAGAAATCAGGAATGAGGATTTCCATATGATATCTCCTAGAACATTCCTCATTATGTCGATTGCAGTCTATTCCGGAATTTGTCTCGCGGAAGAACCGGCGACGAATATTACTCCCACCGCCATTCTGCTCGGTACCGGAACCGTGCAGGGATATTTCAACGGAGTCATTGCAGGAAGCGGAACGCAGATAGTTCCGCTGCAGAAAATACTGAAGGAAAGCAATGTACCTATCGCACTCATGAAATATTATATCGGTAGCAACACGAATGCGGCCGACAAAGGCATCGCCGTGTCCTTTGCGCAGGACTTGCTTGACGACGGCATATCGCCCGTGCTGCTCGAGCATCTGCCGGTGAAAAACTGGTATGTTTCCCATTATGAGAAAATGCCGTCCCCTTGGGACGATAAATACGCATGGACGCCAGAAATCCAGACGCGGGCCGAGGAATATCTGGAGGTCGTGAAGGAGCAGGCGAAAAACATCGCAAAGCTGAAAGGCGGTCCCGTCTATTACATACTCAGTCCCGAATTCACATATATCGGCGACAGTGAGAACGCGCCCGCTTATGACGACATCGTTAGAAGACAGATCTCGATTCTCAGGCAATTTGCTGGTGACAAGGTGAAAATCGTACGCGGATATTTCATGCCACAGGGACAATTCGAGGACAACCTGAAAGCGTTCACGTCGTTCATAGATAAACATCCGGAGCAGATTGCCGCCGTCGACTACATCGGCCCGGCGTTCCATAACCAGAATGCTCCCGATCCGGCAACGGCAGAGCGGATGATGAAACTGTTCGAGACCGTCAGGCAGCACACGTCCAAACCATTCTTCATCCCCTATTCATACATCCGCTGGAAGCCGGAAGATCCTACCGACGACAATGCTGCCGCTTTCTGGCAATATTTGTCTGAGCATCGCAATGACTTGCTCAAGCTCGGCGTTCACGCATGGTGCCTGTCGGCGACGCTGGAACAGCGGAGCGACGGAACGGGGCTCGTCGCTGCAACGAAACTGCCTCCGGAAGGTCATTCCATGCCGCTGGTGTTGAGCAAGGGCGGGCAGGCGTTTATCGACTGGATCCGGTCCGAAGCAAAATACAGGAAAAGCAAATTGTAGTCACTTGCACAATAATCCCATTCAGAATAACTTGGGATCACAGGGAAAGGTCAGCATGAGCAAAAGACAATTAATGAGTCGGCAGTTCGCTTGGGTAGCCATGCTTGCATGCGCAATGGACGTTTCGGGTGCAGGGGCTGTAGTGCCAGCATCGAAGGATATTGAATCCGAAATAGAAGATATCCTGGCGGTGAATCGCGATGGCATTGAAGCCAATCGGACAACAATGATCACGCTGCGGACAGCACCAGGTGCAACGGTAAATGTGAATCAGACCCGTCATGCCTTCGAGTTCGGAACCGCCATCTGCCGTCAGGCGTTTGTCACCAACGACCTTATCGGGGAAGCGGATCAGGAAAAATTCAAACAGATCCTGAAAGCCAATTTCAACAGTGTTGTGCACGAGAATGAAATGAAGTGGTATTCCAATGAAAAGGA
>JAIFLS010000149.1 GCA_020048935.1 bacterium
CTCCGTGATATCCGGACCCAGATCGCGCGCATCGCCGGGCACCAGGACCGGATGATGCGCGAGCACTGTTCGGCGGACGATCTGCGCGTGATCCGCTGGGAATCGGCCGGCATCCTGGCCTGCCACACGGCCGTGGTGGCTGCCGCCATCTGTTTCCGGGTATGGGAACCGCTGGTCTTCATCACCCTCGCCTGGCAGATCGGATCCCCGTTCGAGGGGCTCTGGCACTCGACCGAGCACATCGGCCGCATGTACAACACAAACGACCAGCGCTGCGCGACGCGATCCGTGCGGGTCAACCCCTTCATCCGGCTGCTCTACTGGGGGCTTGATGACCACGTCGATCATCACCATTACCCGATCGTGCCCTCGCGCAACCTGCCCGCCCTGCATCGTCTGCTTCGCGACGACCTGCCGGAGCCAAAGGGCATGATCGGCTGCTGGCGCGAGATGTTCGCCATCGCCCGCGAGAAGGATGAGTACCCCGCCAACGAATTTATTCCCAGGCCCCCTGCGCCTGAGTGATTCGGAATCTGC
The DNA here is from genome assembly GCA_020048935.1 of bacterium. Lineage (GTDB taxonomy): Bacteria > Verrucomicrobiota > Kiritimatiellia > UBA8416 > UBA8416 > UBA8416. The sequence goes on from JAIFLS010000149.1 coordinate 538, forward strand.
AATAGCCATATTCTTTACTTGCATCAGGTGGCGACTGGATGCAGAATGCAGATTTCACATATTGGAAAAACACCATGACAACTGAAAAGCAGGTGCTTGATGCCCTTTCCCGGATTATCGACCCCGATTTCCAGCGCGATATCGTATCGCTGGGGTTTGTAAAGCATATCAGGATACAAGGCGGCGACGTCGCCTTGACGATCGAGCTGACCACGCCCGCCTGCCCGATCAAGGACCAGTTCAAGGCCGAGGCCGAACGGGTGGTCGCGGCATTGCCGGGCGTCAGCCGTGTCAAGGTCACGATGACCGCGCGCCAGCAGACCACGCGCAAGCTGGCCAAAGGCAGCGGACTGAGCAAGGTCGTCAACATCCTGGCGGTGAGTTCCTGCAAGGGTGGCGTGGGCAAATCCACGGTCGCCGCCATGCTCGCGCGCAACCTTGCCCGGCGCGGCTTGCGCGCCGGTATCCTGGACGCGGACATCTTCGGACCCTCCGCCCCCACGCTCTTCAACATGCACGATACCGGCGTGGAAACCACGCCCGACCAGACCATCCTGCCGCGCCAGTACGAGAACCTGAAGGTCATGTCCTTCGGCTTCTTGACCGGCGACAAACCCTCGGTCATGCGCGGCCCGATGGTCTCGAATTTCATCCAGCAACTGCTCCACCAGGTCGAATGGGGCGAGTTGGACTGCCTGGTCATTGACTTCCCTCCTGGAACCGGTGACATCCAGTTGACGCTCTCGCAATCGGTGCAGATCGACGGGGCCGTCATCGTGACCACCCCGCACGAGCTTTCACTGGCCGACGTGCGCAAAGGCATCATGATGTTCGATACGGTCAACGTCCCTGTGATCGGCGTCATCGAGAACATGGCGTACTTCGAGTGCGACGGGTGCGGCAAGCGTCACGCCATATTCGGCCCGTCCGGCGGCAACACGCTGCGCGACCGCTTCGGGCTGGAGACACTGGCGACTCTTCCGATCAACACGATCATGAGCGGAGGCCTGGAAACGTTTGCCGCCACGGCGGAAGCGGCCGAGGCCACCGATGCCGTCATGCGCGCGCTCGGCAAGCAGTTGATTTCCAAGCCGGTCAAACCGGAAATCGAGACCACCGCCAGCCACATCATCCTGGAGTGGCCGGGCGAGGAGCCGATCCGCATCCCGAACCGCGATTTGCGGATGGCCTGCAGTTGCGCACTGTGTGTAGACGAGATGAGCCGACGCCCGATCCTGGATCCGGCCTCGATACCAAACGACATCCACGCCGAAGAGGTGCGGACCATCGGGAATTACGCGCTCGGGATCACTTGGTCGGACGGTCATTCCACCGGATTTTTCCCTTACCGGCGGCTGCGCGAGATGGGCCGCTGAAGAACCATGGCGCTTCAGAACCAGTAGAAAAGGAACACGAAAGCCACCAGCATACAGAGGACACCGGCCGCAGTCCAGGCGAGCTGCATCGGGGATTTCTCCTCGATGCCATTGCGTACGCGCTTGCGGCTCCCGGCCAGTTCATAACTGAAAAGCAGGCAGAACAGCCCCCATCCCGCCAGGGACGCCAGAGAGAAGGCCGGAACATCCAGGAACCGGCACATCAGAAAGCAACCCGCCGTCCCCCCCGCAATCGCCAGTAGTTTTGTCAACTTCAACATATTCATGCCACCCCGCCTTGTCGCTGTCATACTCGTAAACTAATAACAGGCCCGCCCCGATATATCCAAGCTTTTTATAAACATACCCCCATCCGCAGCCGACGGGCATTCCTTTATTGCCAGGAAACAGGAATTAGGTTTAACTGGGTCCAGGATGGAATCGAAACGACACCCACAGCTAACATGATGCTAACACCCGAGCGGTAGTAATAGTTTACAGCGTGTCGTGTGGTGGGCATTCATGCACCATTAAGGAGGTGTTTATGGCTGGCGAACGGATTCTGGTGATCGAGGATGACGAGGATATCCAGGAACTGATCCGGTTCAATCTGGAAAAAGAGGCCTATAAGGTCAGTTGCCGGGGAACCGCCGAGGATGGAATTAAATCACTGGCTGTCAAGATACCCGACCTTATCCTGCTCGACCTGATGCTGCCAGGCATGGACGGGCTCACAGCCTGCCGCCGGATACGGTCGGAGGAGAATACCCGCCAAGTGCCATTGATCATGGTCAGCGCCAAAGGCAGCGAGGCGGATGTCGTGACCGGGCTCGAACTGGGGGCTGACGACTACATCACCAAGCCGTTCAGTCCGCGTGTGCTGCTTGCCAGGGTGCGGGCGACCCTGCGACGGGCGGGGGAGCCTGGTGACGATGGCGGCGAGATCATGCGGCGTGGCGATATCGAGATCGACAACCTGCATCACGAGGTTCGCCTTGCCGGCAAGCCGGTGGAACTGACGCTGACGGAGTTCCGCGTGCTCGAAGCACTCGCCCGCCGCCCGGGTGTCGTTTTCACACGCTACCAGATCGTCGATGCCGTCAAGGGCGAGGACTATCCGGTTACCGACCGTTCCGTGGATGTCCAGATCGTCGGGTTGCGCAAGAAACTGAAGAAGTACGGGAAGCACATCGAGACGGTGCGCGGCGTCGGCTACCGGTTCTCCGCCCTGCCAAAAGCAGGAGACGCATGAGAAGACGTCTACTGCGACAGATATACCCCACGTACCTGCTGATCATTCTGGTCTCGCTGTTTATTGTATCCTGGTGCGCGCTGCGGTGCATGGAAGCCTTGCACCGTTCACAACTGGAACGTGACCTGCTCTCGCAGGCACGGCTGCTGGAACGAACCCTGCATACCGGCGAAAGCAGCCTGCTCTCCCCCGAACGGATCGCCCAGCTCTGCCGCGAGTTTAGCCAGCTCCTGCCAATCCGCATCACCGTGCTGCTGGAAAATGGCCGTGTGATCGGTGACTCGGATGCGAACCCCGCCTTGATGGAGAATCACCGCAACCGTCCTGAAGTGAGGGCGGCAGCAGAAGGCGCCCCGAAAGCCGTAGAGCGCTACAGCTCCACCATCCGCCAGCGGCTGCTTTACATGGCGGTACCGGTGAACGTCAACGGGCAGACCGAGATGTTCGTGCGCGTCGCCATGCCCCTGGACGAGATCGACCAGGCGATGCGCTCCATCATCCACCGTGTTACTATTGCCGGCCTCATTGTCGCGCTTCTGGCGGGCTGCTTTGCTTTCTGGGTGGCCCGGCATGTGACTCAGCCCTTGAAGCAGATTCGCGAGGGTGCGCTACGTTTCGCCCATGGCGATCTCTCCTATAAGCTGCCAGTCACCGGATCGGAGGAAATGGCCGCGCTTTCAGCCGCCATGAACCAGATGGCCACCCAGATGGATGACCGGATCAAGCAGCTTTTAACAGAACGCAACACACGAGTGGGCGTTTTCGAATCCATGACCGAGGGGCTGCTTGCCGTAGACAAATCCCGGATCGTGGTTGAGTTGAACCGTGCAGCGGGGACCTTGCTCGGCATTGATATCGAAAAGACCAAGGGACAGCCCCTGGAAACACGGGTGCGCAACACCGAGCTGCACCGCCTGCTGGCCACCGCCATTGACAGCGACACCCCCGTCGAGGGTGAAATCCAACTGAACGGGGAAACCTCCCGTATATTGAACGTGAGGGGTTCCGCCCTGTGCAATCCCGACGGCGACCACATCGGAGCCCTGGCGGTCATGCAGGATATCACACGGGTTCGGCAACTCGAACAGATGCGGCAGGATTTTGTCGCCAACGTGTCGCACGAGCTGAAGACCCCGATCACCTCCATCAAGGGGTTTGTCGAGACCCTGCAGGACGGGGCGGACGCCGACCCGAAGGCCCGGTCGCGCTTTCTCGGCATCATCGCCAAGCAGGCTGAACACCTCAACGCGATCGTGGCTGATCTGCTGATGCTTTCCTCCGTCGAGCACCAGACCCGGCAGCACCTAGTCTCGCTGGAACCGTTGCCGCTGCGGCCGGTACTGGAATCCGCGGTCGAGGTCTGCAACGTGCAGGCGACCGCGAAACAGATCCCTGTCACGATCACCTGTCCGGACAACCTGAAAGCACTGATCAGTCCGCACCTGCTGGAGCAGGCGGTGACGAACCTCGTGGATAACGCCCTCAAGTACAGCGACCCCGGAGCACTGGTCAACGTTACCGCCTCGACGGAGGGACCGAATGTGATCATTGACGTCCAGGATACCGGGCGAGGGATCGAGCATCGACATCTTGATCGACTGTTCGAGCGTTTCTACCGCGTTGACAAAGGACGCAGCCGCCAGCTCGGCGGTACCGGGCTTGGCCTGTCGATTGTCAAGCACATCGCGCTGGCACACGGCGGACGCATCACCGTGGAAAGCACACTCGGGGAAGGCAGCACATTCCGCCTGCACCTGCAAAACGCCCTTTAACAGAACATCAACCCGGTTCTCGCGCAATCCTAACACAGAGATCCTTTAATACAGCCGCTTTCAACCACGAAGCCAGAACCCTTCGCCCATAAGGAGGAAGCCATGCTGGCAAACAGGCAAAAAGGAATATCACCGGCCGATTCAAAACAAGTCACAAGAGGAATGGACCGCCGCGGCGGAACGGCCAGAACGGGTTCGGGATTTCAGCTGGCTTTGGCCCAAGACTTATGCCTATAGTGCAGGGTCGAATTACAAATCGAGGACGGACGACATAAAGGAGCAACATGAGCGTTTTCTTTTTCAAGGAGATGGGACGGGTCAAGATCAATATCCTGGCACTCGGTACCATGGTTGAAGAAAACCTGCACAAGGCGGTGCAAGCGGTAATCAACCGGGATGGTGAGCTGGCAAATGAAGTGATCGGCAAGGACTCGGATGTAGACACCATGGAAGTGGACATCGAGGAGGAACTGCTCAAGATCATGGCCTTGCACCAGCCGGTAGCCGTCGACCTGCGGTTCCTGGTGGCCACGCTCAAGATCAATAACGACCTTGAACGTATCGGCGACCTGGCGGTCAACATCGCCGAACGGGCCGTGGTGTTGAACCGCAAGCTGCACGCCACCATGCCTGTCGATCTGGCTCCGATTTCGCAGGCCGTGGAGAAGATGCTGCGCGACAGCATTGACGCCCTTGTGAACCTGGATACCAGCCTAGCCTCCGACGTATGCAGGCGCGACGATGCGATCGATAAGATGAAACACGACAACGACGACATCATCAAGAAACGCATGGTCGCGGAATCGGACAAGGACGCCATCGACGTACTGGTCGCGTTGCTGCGCGTAACCCGTGATCTCGAGCGCGTCGCCGATCACGCCACCAACATCGCCGAGGACCTGATCTACCTAACCGAAGGCCGTATCATCCGCCACCACGCGGAGGAATATCTCCAGAACACGACTACCGCGTGACGCGATACTGCACTGTGCCTGAACAGACTTGGCATGATCGGCAACGCAACCCCATATCCACGGGGCTAAGCGCCATGCGCAATGCAAGCCCTCACTTGAAAAGCGAGTCGATGCCCATGGCCTGCTTGCGGGCGAATTTCGGCACGAGGCGCTGACGCCATCGGCCAAGCAGAGGGTAGATGAGCGAGAGCAACCGCAGGGTGATTATACTGTCGAGCAGCCGGTAGCCGCGCTGCTCGCGCAGCAGCAGGCGGCGAATCCATGCGAAGCGCACCAGATGCCAGCGGGGCGGGGCAAAGGTGAACTTGACGGCATAGCGCGGCTTCCATTTCTGGCGGTAAGCCGCGCGCTGCGTACGCAATTCCTCGATCAGGGCTGCCTCATCCGACGGATCGGCAAAGATGTAGGTCCGCAGCAACGCCAGTATCGCGAAGGTGTCGTATTGCAGGTCGAGTCCCTGGTCTGGAATACCGGCGGCACGGGCGAGGCGGCGCATGGTATCGAGCTTGCGCAGGGCCGTCTGGGCCTCGTTGAGGCAAAGGACGTGGTTCTCGACCATGTTGCGGAAGACGCGGCGCACGGCTGGCGACATCGTTAGTCGGTCCCAGAAAGGGAAAACCAGCGGAGGCACGCGTAAGCGCCGGAAGAAGAGCTTGCGCGCCGCGAACTCGCGGACATAGAGCAATTCGCGGATGACGTCGTCCGCCAGCGTCAGGAAGGCAATCATGCTCTCGGGCTCGACATCCGGCAGACGCTTCTCGCAGAACCGGCGGATGGCGGTCTCGCACGTCTCACCCCGGCACAGATCGGCAGTGACGGCCGTATTCAGCTCCACCCAGATTGAGGACTCCTCCACCCAGGTCAGCCGCCTGAACTTGCCCCATCCGCCGGTCTGGCACCAGACCGAAGCTCCGGCCAGTCCCGGAAGAGCGCCGAGTTGCTGGAGCACGCGCTCATACTCCCAGCCGACGAAGGCGGGATACTCGCCGAACCCCTCGTATTCCCGGCGCGTTTGGAATTCGACGAGGGTGCGCAGGCTCGCACGGAAGAAATGCCCGTTGACCGGCAGGTAGCGGAAGAAATCGCTTTCGCCGTATTTCATCGAGATGATGAGACGGTCACTTTTTATCCCGTCGAAAACGCGGGCAAAGGTCCGCCGGTGCCAGATCAGGTCCCCGATTGCATAAGCCCCGACAGTCCAGGTTCGGAAAAACAGCGAACGATTATGTTTCTCGAACACCGGCAACAACTCGCGCAGGAACCGATTAGCCTGGGCAGGTGTCCGAATCAGAAGTCGGCTCAGGAAATCGCCCTTGGTGCCGATCGCGTCGCTCTCGCCGATACGGAAGATGATGCCCGCGACCGCAGGCACCGCCTCGAAAAGGGCGTCCAGCCGCGCCGCCAGCCAGCGGGTGACTGACGTCAGCTTTTCGCCGGTGGCGGCGGAAAGAGCCGGATGGAGACTGAAGACATCGCTCGTGATCAGCACACGCAGGCCGGCAGAATCGGCGATCGCGAACAGGTCGCGGTAGAGCCGGCCATAGGCGTCAAGAGTGGCCCGGACGTCCTCCGGATACCCCTCCCAGTCGACCAGATGTGCCAGGTCATCGAGCGTCACGGCGTTGTAGCCATCCGCCGCGGCCCGCCGCGTGTACGCCGCGAAGTCCTCGCGTAACTGCCGCGCGGCGGGACTGGCGGCATCCAGCAGGCCCGCCTTATCGACATGGGCGAACGGGATCTTCGACCAGTTGACCCGCTTCTTGCCATATCCCCGGAAAAACGGGGCAATGCCATCAATGATCAGCCATTCGGGGTTCTGCATGCTCACACCCGGTCCCGGACCACGTTGAAAACGATCCGCGAGTCGGTAACCTCGCTTCTCCCCGTGAAGAGGAATGCGAACACAAACAACCCCTGCAGCGCCAGCAGCATCAGCGGCGTCCAGATGGCGGCAAGCCCCATTTCCAGATCAGGCGGCGGCAGGTTGCCGGTCGGGAACACCAGCGGCAGACAGGCGGCATACAGCAGGCAGATCGCACTCATGAACTGGTAGGCTGAAAACCACCGTGCCCCACCCCGGTAATCAGCCCGCATGAACTCCGAAAGCACCCGCCATAGCTGGGTCACCACCAGCGTCAGTAGGAAGGCTCTGAAAGCATACCCAGCCAAATACAGGATCAGGCCAGCGGTCCCTGCAACCAGATAGAGCACGTTGGTAAACGCCTGCACCGGCACCACCGGCTGATGTTCGAGCCCCGACGCATACGCGATCTTGCGGGTCGCACCAACATACCGGAAGGCGATGGCGCGCATCCGGCCTCGCCACGATGGCGGCAGCGAGTCAACGGGCCGTCCATAGCAGCAGCCGAAACTGATGCAGGCCAGCCGCCCGATGCCCTCTCCGAAAGCATAGGCAATCGAAAACGCCGACAGCACAGGCCATACGGCAACGGCGGGGCCACCCAGGCAAAGCGAAAGGCACCCGGCACCCCATACCAGCCAGGGCGACAGCAGGATTCCGACAAAGGAAGCTCCGCCGACCGTGAGCGTGTGTCGCTTCTTTTCCACCAGGAAAGCCACGATACGCGCCGCCGGTACGCAAACCGCGATCAAGACCGCCAGCATGGCCGTCATCAGCACGGGCGGCACCCCGGCAGAGGCCCCGAGTATGAAAGCCAGCGCGGCGGCGGCAGTGAAGGCGATGGCATTGAACAGCCCGTAATACGTCAGGTTCAACCCTTGCCAGCGCCCATCGTCAAGTTTGCGCAGCGGCACGGCCGCCAGCATCTGCCAGCGTTCGCCCGGCAGATGCCGGAAGCACCAGGCCGACAACCCGATATTGGCAACTGCCAGGGCCCCGATAAAAGTAACTTCTAAGCCTTGCATGCGATGGTCTCCCTCACGTTCAATTCCGTTTCGACCGCCATCTCGCCCAATCCAAGCGCGTAACGGCTCCGGACCCCGGTTCGGCGGCGGTTGGCAGTCAGATCCGCAGCCAACCGGATGCGCCCGGGCTGGAACAGCAGGATATCGGTCGAGCTTCCCGGATGATAAAGGCTCTTGGGTTGGCCGCGTTCCAGGAACATCCCCGGCTCTACAGCCCGCGGATCGTCGTAGCACTCAGCGCTGTAGCACTGCTCGATCCGTCCGATCATCAACGCCACCACCTCGATCATGGCCACCTTGCCGACCTGCGTGCCGCCCGGCACATCGGTATCGATAATAGTGACCACCCGCTTGTTCTTCGCAAAAGGAGAAGCCACCTGCATCACCGCGCCGGGATTGCAGGAGTGGTAGCAGCCATCGACCTCGAAGATATCCAGCACGGTCCCGCTTACGGGGACATGGTTGTAGTGATACTTATCGGGCGTCAGCCGGAAGATCGCGAACTGCCCGCCCGCGAACGAAGGGGACCAGCGGGCGGCCTGAGAACCGAAAAGCTCGGGCAGGGTGAAGAACTTCTCCTTGACGAAGAACAGGTCGGTTTCATTCAGGTCACCGGCAATGACCCGTGCGTCAGCAGGGGAAGCGATGTCGCCAACCGCGGTCGACAATGGACGACAATCTCCATAGCGGATACGCCGTTCAAAAAGTTTGCGGACGGTATCAAATGCCTCGGGGGGATCGATGCATTCGTCCAACTGAATCCCCATCGCGGACGCCATTCTCAACACGTTGCGCGTCCCCGTCCTCAGCCCCGGAAGATCGAATTGCAGCCACCCCAGCACAGCGGACGCACGCGCCTGCGTGCAAAGGCGGAAAAGAGCCGGCGCACATTCACGCACGCCTCCGTATAGTTGTGACACCCAGTGCTCCCCGAAGAACTGCTCGTCGACAACCCGGCCGCTACGACGTTCGATATATTGATGTGGTGTCATGCTTTTCCTGGATCATTATCCCGGATCACCAGCAACAACAGATGGATCAGCTTCTCAAGAGTCTGTCCATCGAGTGTCTCCGCCAAAATCTGCGTTTTGATTCTTGCTAGTGCTTCCAACGGGGCTGCCCCGTCAAAAACCGCCCAGCAGGCACGCCTCGTTTCATCATCGGCGTCACGGCCTGCCAGCGTCGCGCAATCCTGTTGCAGCACGCACAGGGCGCGTTCCATCTCCTGCCGCCGCAGGTCCTCACGGTAATACCGTTCGGCCTCCCCGTTGAATGTGTCGCCGCTACAGGCGTGGGCCGTACGACGATTGAGCCGCGACAAGATGGCTGCGGACAAACGGTTGACAGCTGCGGACGGATGGTGCGGGACCAGCCGCGACTCAAGCTCGTCAAGAACAGGGCCGGCATTGAGGTCGCGAACGAGATCCGCCCCTTCCTCGCGCAAGATCCGCAACAATGCGCGACGGTACTCGTCGAGCCTGACGCGGATCGAGCCCTGATAGCGACGACTCGGGCGGGTACGCTCCGTCCGTTCCAGCAGGCGGTGCATGAAGCGGTCCTCGGAATCGTACCGGACATAGAAGGTCGGGATCCCGGCGGCGGCACCGAAGAAGATCTGGCGACGCTCGCTCTCGGCCTGCGGCGTGTCGGGGATATCGGCATGTGAAACCTCACCGCGCGCGATATAACGATATGCCAGCGCCGTCAGCAGTACCTGCACGCAGACGGCGGAGGGCATATCGCCGAGCGTGTCGGCGAACTGGCTGTAGTAGCGGGCCTCGAACCCGCTGAACCCCATGTTGGCGAAATCGCGCAGCCGCCATAACCGGTAGACCGGCATCCGATGATCGTACACGCCCTGATCCATCAGGTCCTCCAGCAGCCGGCGATCATTGCCGAGCTCGCCATCCAGCCCCGGACATTGGCTGGTGCTCAGAAGAGCCACCGGATAGTCAAGCAGCCGGAAATCCGGCACGAAATCACCCTTGAAACGAAACAATCTGCTGATACCGCGGTCTAGCCACGGCGGACCGAACGGGGTCAATGCCCGCCCCAGCACTTTGAAACGCCCTTTCTTCTTCCAGCGCCGCCAGAGCATGCGCAGGCGCGTCCCGTCCAGCTCATGCGGCAGGAACCCCAGGATCTTCTCCGGATGGAAGTCGACGAAATCCAGTTTGAACGGGGAAGCACTGAACGTGCCGACGAACAGCGGAAGGAAGTATTCCACGATCTTCGTGGCCAGGTCCCCAACCTGTTTCTCATCCGCCGCCTTGAACGCGCAGGCCGGATCCGCCATCCATTTCGAGAGCAGCCGGCTGCCGATGCTGATGTGGATGCCGTTGTTGGCCAGTCCGGTATTCGACAGGGTGGGCAACACGACCAGGTTGTTCTGGATAATGCCCGCCTCACGCATCTTGAGAACAGCATTGAGTTGACTGCGCGAGAGCACCTGATGACAAAGGTGCATATAGCGATGCTTGCCCTCGCCGTCGTTCCAGCCGGAAAGGCAGGGACTCATGAACAGCTCGCGGTAGAATGCATCGGAAACCAATTCGTTGAGGCGTTTCTGCCGCACTGGCGGATGCGGGGAGGCATAGACAAGCACCCGCTGACCGCGGTTCGCAAGCCCCATGGCGGTGTTGGCATAAGCCGCGAGCAACTGCGTCAGCAGGAACCGCCGTGCGGTCTCACGGGCCACGCCGACGCCGGTTGCCCCGTCGGCATTCAGCGGAACCGGGTAGAACGAGCAGATCTCGGGGGACGTATTGTCGTTGAGGAAACAGGACTGGATCCGCATCGCGTAATCCCGCACGAGGGAGGAACCGTTATGCGATACATGAAGCAAGGCCAGCTTGAGCAGGTAGCTGACCGGAACACGCAGCAGGTGTTCGCCGTCCTGCTCGATCATGAACCGCCCGGCATCCGAACGCAACGCCCCCTGAGGGGCCTGCTTGTCGGCGAGCAGGTCGCGCTGAAGGCAGGCACGAGCCGATGGATTCATCACCGCCTCGGGAAATCGCACCCAACTGTTCTCCCACACCTTTTCCGTATTCTGTTCAAGCCAGGCATCCAGATCGAGCAACCGGCGGCGCGGGACGTCACCGGAACAGGCACGATCAACCAGATTACGGTAGTGGCTCGATTGCCGGATGGTCTGCACCAGATCGATATCGGCGGGCTCGCCGCAGACGCAGACCTGCCACTCATTCTCGACGCCAACCGTCACATCCCCCGCGCGGAAGAGCGCAGGATCAGCCAACAGTTTCAGGATCGGTTGCGGTATTGAAGACATCATCATGAGGATCAATAATGGGCACCTTGCGAATACGGGCGCGGATACGTTATCAAAACCACATTGATTCTGCCTTTCATTGTTAGGGTTGCATTAGCATTAGGCAAAAACGCAATTACAAACAACATCCTAACCGGACCCTTGCGCGCCACTAACCAGGAACGGTTTGACTATGACTTCATGAAAGAAACAGACGTTGGCAACCAGCACACATGCAAGGGCGGCTGCAAGGCATCCACCATGCAAACGCAGCGCGGAGCCCGCTGCGACCTCCACATCCACAGCAAGTATTCCGACCGGCCTTCCGAATGGTTCCTGCGCCGCATCGGGGCTCCGGAAAGCTTCATGGAGCCAGCCGAGATTTATCGCCGCTGCCGTGAAGCAGGGATGGACTACGTCACGATCTCGGATCACAACTGCATCCGCGGGGCGCTTGAGATCGCCGACATGCCGGGAGTCTTCATCTCCTCGGAACTGACCACCTACTTCCCAGAGAACCGCTGCAAGATCCACTGCCTGGCTAGCGGGATCACCACCGGACAATTCGAGGACATGCAGTCCATCCGCGAGAACATCTACGACTTACGCGCCTATATGCTCGAAAACCGGATCATCCACAGCATCGCTCATCCCCTGTTCCGGGTGAATGACCGCCTGTCCATCGACCTGGTCGAGAAACTGATACTCCTGTTCAACCGCTTCGAGGGAATCAACGGCTCGCGTTTTCCACGCGCCTGCGCCGTCGCCAACGCCATTTTCAGCAGCCTTGACCGTGAAACCATCGAGAGGCTGGCGAACAAGCACGGGCTCGTGCCAGACGGCGACACACCCTGGATGAAACGCTTCACCGGCGGGAGTGACGACCATGGCGGTCTGTATGCCGCTCAGGCATTCACCGAGACACCGCCCGCCGCGACCGTGTTCGATTACCTCGAGCATCTCCGGGCCGGGCGTCATACGACCGGCGGCCAGGGCGGATCGAGCCTGCAACTGGCCCACAGCCTGGTACACATCGCGCAGGCCTATTTGCGGGAGCGTCTTGCCGGACGTGCAGGCGGCCCCAACCTGATGTCCATGCTGCTGCAGAACCTTTCCGGCAAGCCCGGGCAGCCGGAAACCGCGGAAGCACCGAAAAGCGCCATGCGACGCCTATTCGAACCGATGGTAAAACGCCATCGTCTAAAGCAGTTTTCGGAAACCGAACGCCTGCTGATCGAGGATTTCATGGCTATCGCCCGTCAGGAAACCGGTGAAAAGCCGGCCACCCACACACATGATGCCCGCTTCGAGATGGTGGCCCGCCTGGCGCACCAGCTCACCTTCCTTTTCATGAACCGCTGTGTGCAGAAAATGAAAAGCGGCGACCTGATGGGATCTGTCCAGTCACTTGCCTCGATGGGTCCGGTGATACTCGGGGTCATGCCCTACTTCGCGGCCTTCTCGACCCAGCACAAGGACAACGAATTCCTGCGGGAACTCTGCGCACACTATCCGGCAGGCAAGCCCGCGCTCGTCGGGCGCGGCGGCAAGGCCTGGATCACCGACACGTTCTATGAAATCAACGGCGTCGCCAAGACCATCCACAAGCTCGCCGGCCTTTCCCATGCAGGGGGACGCCCGATCACCGTCCTGACTTCGCTCGAGAATGCAGGCACGTGCGATTTTCCCGCCGTCAATTTCACCCCCCAGGGGACCTTCACCCTGCCGGAGTATCCGGAAGTCCGACTTTCGCTACCGCCCATTCTGGATGTAATCCGTCACATCGAGGAACGCGACTACGACTCCCTGATCATCTCGACGCCTGGCCCCATGGGGCTGACGGGACTTCTGGCAGGGCGGCTGCTGAACCTGCCCGTGCGCGGGATCTACCACACCGACTTCCCCCACTACGTCGAGAACTGGACGGACGATGCCTCCATGGGCGAACTGGCCAAGCAGTTCATGCGCTGGTTCTACCGCAACATGGAGACCATCTACGCGCCCACCCGCGCCTATGCCGACATCCTGGCCGACATGGGATTCGAGCGTGAGCAACTAGCCGTGTTGCCGCGAGGCGTCGATCTCGATGATTTCAACCCATCCTTCCGGCAGGAGGGGTTCTGGCAGGGGCATGGCCTCGGCAAGGCGGCATTCACCTTCGTCTATGTCGGGCGTGTCTCCTCGGAGAAGAACATCGAGATCATGCTCGAGGCCCATCGCCTGCTCGTCGAGGAAGGCCTCGATATCGCGCTCGGGGTGGTCGGCGACGGGCCGGAGCGGGAACGGTTGCTCGGGAAATACGCATCCAACGGCAAGGTGGCCTTCACCGGGTACCTGCACGGCAAGGAACTGGCGACCGCCTACGCCAGTGCCGATGCCTTGGCATTTCCCAGCATGAGCGACACCTTCGGCAATGTCGTGCTCGAGGCGCACGCCTCCGGAATCCCAGCCGTCGTATCCGACAAGGGCGGCCCGCAGGAAATCGTCCAGGCGCACGGTAGCGGCCTCGTTACCGACGCCAGCAACCCCGCCGCCTTCGCCCTTGCCATGCGAACGCTGGTCGAGGATCGACAGGCCTACGAAAATTACTGCCGGGCGGCGCTGGCATCCGCCCGCGCCGCCCGCTGGGAAGCCGTACTGGAACTGCTCTGATTGATCATCCTGCGCTGCCGGTTACTAGCTGT
>JAIFLS010000044.1 GCA_020048935.1 bacterium
TTGAAAAATGAGCAAGAAAGAGCAAAACCACTAATTAAATCAATTAAATCAATAAACCCTTAATACCATATTTCTTACTATCTATATCTATCTCTATCTCTATAAGGGCTTAATTTCATATATCCCCGGAATGTTGATTTAATTGTTTTTATTAGGGCATGAAAAAAACGGCATAACGAGCAAAATGAAAGGGGATGAGACGATGAACACAACGACAAGTCAGACGATCCAAGGCAACCGGGAATCCTTCTTACGGCAATTCGACCTTCAGGGAAAGAAGCCGCGGGAAAGCTATTTGGTAACAGCCTGCAACCTCCAGCCGTCGGAGTTCGATCATCACGAACTTTTCCGCAACCCTTCAGGCAAGACCATCATCGTTTGCCACAACTACGACGACCAGCCCCCGGCCTCCCTCGGCATGATCCAGGCACCGCCGATCTTCAGCGAGCGGACAAAAACCTTTGTCGGCGTCTTCCCGGATCAATACGCCCAGGCACCGCCGATCTTCAGCGAGCGGACAAAAACCTTTGTCGGCGTCTTCCCGGATCAATACGCCTTCAAGCGGGCCATGAATCAACTCAAGCGCGAACGCGGGTTCTGATGCCTCCAGGGGCGGCGGCTGGGTCGGGGGGTAACTTGCGCCGTCGGTGCCTTGCGCGTTCGCGTAGCGCGTGCGAGGGATTTTCAAAAACGGCAAGACCGGCCTCCCCGGTCGGGGTTACGTCTCCCCGATGATCTTCAGAAGTTCCGCCTTCAATGTCTCGGGCTTCATTTCCGGTGTGATTCCCTGGGCGAACTCGCGGACCTGCTTAACGATCGCGGCTGGGTCTACGGGCGCGGACTCGGTGAGTAGGGCGGTGTCGGTCCCCTGAATGCGGCCGGCAAGGTCTGCGGCCAGCTCTACACCTATATGCTGGTAGTGTTCAAGCATCCCGTCTGTGGCGTGGCCGGTGATGCTCTTAATCATCGCACCGGGCATTCCGGCGGCGGTGGCGGCGGTGACAAAGAAATGTCGCAACGAATGCGCCCCGTAAACGATAACGGCCTTTTTGCGTTCGGCTCGCTCCTCGGTGGTGTCCATGCCAGCTTTTTCGAACGCGGCGGATATATCCTTGCTAACTGCGCTCGGGTCGTGTTGGTATCGCGCCACCAATACCGGGAAAACGTAGCCGCTGGGGTTTAATACCTTTCCGTCCTGCCTCCGGTTCAGCACGTCCAGAACGGCGGGGAAGATCGGGATATGCACTTGCTTACCCTGCCGCCTTGCCGTCTTCATCGGCGCCAGGGTGATGACCTTCTGCGGGAAGTCCACAGATCCCCATTTTAAAAGAACGGCATCGGCAAGGCGTAGACCTGTCCACGCCAGAACCGTGAAAAGGTCTTTCAAGTCCGGGTTGCCTTCCACGGCTGCCAGAAGTGAATCAAACTGTGCTTTCGTCAATGCCCGTTTACGGTTCGCCAGCGTCGCCAGCTTCCGGGGGTGTATGTTGTCCCATGGGTTCCCGGATGTGAACCGGCATTCCTTTGCCAGTACACGCCAAATCATGCGCAAAAGGTTCCTGTGCTGGTTAAATGTCGAGGGGGATACCTTATCGGCGGTCAACTTCCTTGCATAGGCGGCGGCAAGTTCCGGCGTCACGTCCCGAAGGTACATAGGCGGCTCTTTGCCGTCCTCGGTCTTCTGGCCTGCCGCTGGGTGATTCTCGCGAAGCCATGCTTTAAACCGCTTCCATTCCGCGCTGTATTGCTTCAGTGTGGATTCCCCGGAATCCGGCCTTGATGGTGACTCTATGAATTTATGCCAGATTTCATTCAGTTCCGGCGGCGGGTTCAGCTCGTCTTCGATCGCTGCAAGTTCGGCCTTGCGTCCAGTCAAGCGAGTTGCGATATTCTCCAGGACGGCGACGGCATCCCCGGCAACGTAAGGTTCTAGAATTTTGGTCTTTTCAGTCTCGGCTTTGCGTCGGTCTGCGGTCTTGGTGCTCTTGATGATCGGCTTGCCGTCAACCATGACGCGAACATACCAGGTGCCGCCGGGTTTGCGCTGGTAAAGATAGCCGGTGCGTGTCTTCATGTTGTAGCCTTTCCGCTGCGTGTTATGGATTGCTGTTCGATGCTTAAAAGATACCAGTCAAACGCATAAACCGCAACATAAAAGAATACAAATTTAAAAAAAGCCTTTCATTATGAAATTTCAGCTGACTCTTAATCAGCGGGTCCACGGTTCGAGCCCGTGCACTTCTACCACCCGAATTCCGTCTTTTTGCATCTCCGATTGTTTCCCACCGGGATCTAAACGCGCCCCATGGTCTTGCCGGATTTGTCCCGCGAGCGAATCTCCCACGGGGTGCAATTGGCGCTTGACTCGTTAACCGCGTGGAGTAGGATTTTCGGCGACAACGGCAATGGTCGCTGTTGTAAACCGGATCAACACGAAGGAGATGACACGATGCGTACACTGACTACCATGGCCCTGGTCCTGTCCCTCTCGCTGCTGGCCGCCGCCACGAGCGCCAAAGCCGAGATCAAGCACCGTTTCGGCGTCGGCGCCCATTACTGGACCGCGATCGACGATATCGACGTGGATGATGTCAAGGAGGACGGCTTCGCCTACCTGGTCAGCTACCAGCTCCGCCCCGCCTCGCTGATCAAGTTCGGACTCGATGTGGAAATGCTACCCGAGGAATTCGGGGGGGCGGACGAGAGCGTCTTCGCGCCGCAGGCTTACCTCATCCTGGGTAGCTCCATCTATGCCGGACTGGGCATCGGCACCTATTTTACCGATGGCGAATTCGCGGACGACCCTTTCTACAATTTGCGCGTCGGCCTCGACCTCTGCCTGCTGCCGTTGATTTACCTCGACATCAACGCGAACTACCGTTTCGAGGAGTGGGACAGCATCAAGTCGCTGGACGAGGATGTCGACTCGGACACCATCACGCTCGGCGCAGCCGTCCGTATCGAGTTGTAGCACGGTCGAGAGTTGTAGCACTTGACCTGAAGCCAGGGACGTGCTAGTTTCCCCAATCGAGGGCAATGCTTGCTCCTTTGGATAGCATTCAAGAAGGGGGGCAAGAGGGGGAGTGGGATGACAACAGCAGCAGACAATACGACGGGAAAACGCCGCGTCATGCTGGTCGACGACCATCCGATCGTGCGGCACGGCATGGCCATGCTGATCAATGAGGAAGACGACCTGATGGTGTGCGGCGAATCCAGCAGCGCGAGCGATACGCTCTCGCAGATCGAACTATGCCAGCCGGAAATCGCCGTCGTGGATGTTTCCCTGCAGGGGGCCAGCGGCATCGACCTGACCAAATCCATCAAGGAACAATATCCCGGTCTGCCGGTGCTTATCCTCTCCATGCACGAGGAGAGCCTGTATGCCGAGCGTGCGCTCCGCGCCGGTGCCCGCGGGTTCGTCATGAAACAGGAAGCCGCGGAAACCGTGCTGCGCGCCATCCGGACCGTGATCAAGGGCGATGTCTACCTCAGCGAACGGTTGTCCTCCCAGGTGCTGCGTTCCCTGGTGGACGGCCCCAGCTCGGAACCGGACCATTTCGGGGTGGACCGGCTAAGTGACCGGGAACTCGAGGTCTTCGAGCTGATCGGGCGGGGCTACGCCACGCGCCGGATCGCCGACGCCCTGCATCTGAGCGTCAAGACGATCGAAACCCACCGGGCGCACATCAAGCAGAAACTCAAGCTCATCAACGCCACCGAACTGGTGCACCGGGCGTTCCACTGGACCGAGGCCGGCAGCGGCGCACGGTAACGAGCACTATTTTCTTTATTTCTGACGGGAAATAGTGTCATATTCCCCGCTTTGACCGACTATTGACCAGGGGGGGTAT
Source organism: bacterium (assembly GCA_020048935.1). GTDB lineage: Bacteria > Verrucomicrobiota > Kiritimatiellia > UBA8416 > UBA8416 > UBA8416. The sequence continues at coordinate 3,855 of JAIFLS010000044.1, forward strand.
TCATGCATCCATACAGAACACACACATGCGGGGCGCTGCGCGCGGCTGACGCCGGTAGCGAGGCGCGTCTTTCCGGCTGGGTTTTCCGCAAGCGCGATCACGGCGGCGTCTTGTTTGTCGACCTGCGCGATCACTACGGCATCACCCAGATTATCGTCCACCCCGAGAAAGCCTTCTTCGAGGAGGCCCAGCGATGGCGCCCGGAAAGCGTGGTGACCGTAACCGGCCGGGTCATGCAGCGCACCGCGGAAACCGTCAACACCGACTTGCCCACCGGCGCGGTGGAACTGGTCGTGGATGCCGTGCAGATGCAGTCGGCGGCAGAGACCCTGCCCCTCCACCTGGCCGGCGACGAGGAGGGCCCCGAGGAGACCCGCCTGCGCTACCGCTTCCTGGACCTGCGCCGCGAACGGCTGCAGCGCAACATCGCCCTGCGCTCGAAAATCATCTCCAGCATGCGCCGGCGCATGACCGCCAAGGGGTTCAACGAGTTCCAGACCCCGATCCTGACCAGCAGCTCGCCCGAAGGCGCGCGCGACTACCTCGTGCCCAGCCGCGTGCACCCCGGCAAATTCTATGCCCTGCCCCAGGCGCCGCAGCTCTTCAAGCAGCTCCTGATGGTCTCGGGATTCGACCGCTATTTCCAGATCGCCCCCTGCTTCCGCGACGAGGACGCCCGGGCCGACCGCTCCCCCGGCGAGTTCTCAGGACGAGATCTTCGCCACGGTCGAGGACGTGATGCATGGCATCTTCACGGAATTCTCCGACAAGCAGCTCGACGGCATCCCGTTCCGCCGCATCCCCTACCGCGAGTCGATGCTCAAGTACGGCAGCGACAAGCCGGACCTGCGGATACCGATCGAGATCAGCGATGTCTCCGCCGTATTCGCCGACAGCGAGTTCAACGCCTTCCGCTCGGTCGTCGAGAAGGGTGGCGTGGTGCGGGCGATCCCGGTCAAGGGGATTGCCGACCGTCCGCGCAGCTTCTTCGACAAGATGGTCGCCTTCGCTCAGTCGGTCGGTGCGAAAGGCCTGGCGTACCTGGTCTGGGATGCCGCTGGCGTCAAGGGGCCGATTGCCAAGTTCCTCAAGCCGGAAGCCATCGCGGCCATCGCCGGGCAGACCGGCGCGGGAACCGGCGACGCCGTCTTCTTCGTCAGCGACATGGCGGCCCCCGCCAGCAAGATCGCCGGCGAGGTACGCGTGCAACTGGGGCGTGAACTCGACCTGATCGATCCGAACGTGTTCCGCTTCTGCTGGATCGTCGACTTCCCGATGTTCGAACACGACGAGGAACTCGGCCAGGTCATTTTCTCGCACAACCCCTTTTCCATGCCGCAAGGCGGGATGGAGGCCCTCCAGACACAGAACCCGCTCGACATCCTGGCCTACCAGTACGATATCGTCTGCAACGGCTGCGAACTCTCCAGCGGCGCCATCCGCAACCACCTCCCCGAAGTCATGTACAAGGCCTTCGAGATCGCCGGCTACCCGCCGGAGACCGTGGATCAGAAATTCGGCGGACTGATCCGCGCCTTCCGGCTCGGGGCACCGCCCCACGGCGGGATCGCGCCGGGAGTCGACCGCATTGTCATGCTGCTGGCAGGCGAATCCAATATCCGCGAGGTGATCGCCTTCCCGATGAACCAGAAGGCGCAGGACCTGATGATGGATGCCCCCTGCCCGGTCACGGAAAAGCAGTTGCGCGAGCTGCATATCCAGCTGCGACTGCCGAAAAAGCCGGAAGCGGGCGAGGCCTGAGCCGCCGAGTGAAGGGTAACAGGGGAAGAATCGAACGCCCAACATCCAACGCCCAACATCCAACGCCCAATTTGGGGAGTCTTTACTTGGATTGTTGGGCGTTGGATGTTGGATGTTGGGCGTTGAAATCAATGGCGTTATAAACAACGGCGGGACGCATGCAGGAGAAGAAAGCAACTCTGGCGGATGTGGCCTGCGCGGCAGGCGTCTCGCGTACCACGGCCGCCAAGGTGCTGCTTGGCACCGGCGGCGACCACGTCCGCATCAGCGAAAGCACCTTCCGTCTCGTCAGCGAGGCGGCCGCCACCCTGCATTACCGTCCGAACCGCGCGGCACAACGCCTGGCGGGCGGGGCGGCCAGTACCTTCGGAATCCTCATGGATACCGTCAACGCCCCCGTCATGAACGACCGGCTGTCCGCGATCGAGCAGGAGGCCTCGCGCCGCGGCTACCGGCTACTGATCGGCCAGTTGCACAACCGCACCTCCGTTCTGGGCGACTACCTGGCCGATTTCGACAGCCGGGGCGTGGACGCGATCTTCTGCCTATTCGACCTGACCCTTGAACGCAATGCGCGCCTGCTGCCATTAACCGGCGAGCGCCACGATATCGTGTATCACGGCATGCCGCTGCGCGAGGACGGCTACTGCGTGCGGGTGGATACGGCCAGGGCGGTCGGTATGCTGGTGGATCATCTGCGCGCAACCGGACGCCGGCGCATCGGCATCGAGCTTTCCAATCTCAACGACCGACTGATCATGCTCCGCCGCGAGGCCTATTGCCAGGCGCTGGACGCCCATGGGATGGCCGTGGACGAAGCGCTCGTCTGGAGCAACGCGACAGGGCCCCAGCCCGCTTCCGCCGCTCAGGTCGATGAGGCCGTCACCGCCCTCGTCGAACGCGGCAAGGCCGATGCCATCATCGCCTCGAACGA
>JAIFLS010000051.1 GCA_020048935.1 bacterium
GGCATGTCCGTCGAACGGACCGGCTCGGGAATATAGTTGTCGAGCGCGTTGATCAGGTTCGTGATGCACTCGCAGGCCTTGTCATCCGCCGTGGCGGCATGAGTGGCCGACAGCGCGTCGCCACGCACGATCGGGATGTCATCTCCCGGGAAGTCGTACTTCGAGAGCAGCTCGCGCAGTTCCAGCTCGACCAGCTCCAGCAGCTCCTCGTCATCGACCAGGTCGACCTTGTTCAGGAACACCACGATGGCCGGGACACCGACCTGGCGGGCCAGGAGAATGTGCTCGCGGGTCTGCGGCATCGGGCCGTCGGCCGCACTGCAAACCACGATCGCGCCGTCCATCTGCGCGGCACCCGTGATCATGTTCTTGACATAATCGGCATGGCCGGGACAGTCGACGTGCGCGTAGTGGCGCTTCTCGCTGGAATACTCCACATGCGAGGTCGCAATCGTCAGAATCTTGGTAGGATCGCGCCGCCCCTGCGATTCCGAGGCCTTCGCGACTTCGTCATACGCAATAAACTTGCTCAGACCCTTGAGCGCCTGCACCTTGGTCAACGCCGCGGTCAGAGTGGTCTTGCCATGGTCAACGTGACCAATCGTACCCACGTTCACATGCGGTCTTGTCCTGTCGAATTTCTCCTTGGCCATGATGTCTCCTCCGTTATCCTTACCTTGTTTTGCGATACTTGCGCTTAACGCGACCCGTTCGTTCCTGTTACTTTCTCACTAATTCCTGCTAATGGAGCCCATGAGCGGGATCGAACCGCTGACCTCGTCCTTACCAAGGACGTGCTCTGCCAACTGAGCTACATGGGCCTCGATCCCGATCTCGCCGGTAACAAACAACAAGACCGCAGTGCGTCCGTCTCTGCCGGCAGCACTCCGTCCTGCGTATTTTCGGCCCCGCCCCCCTGCTCTCGCCCTCAACAACCTGATCCAATGTGAAAAAATGCGACCACTAACTTACCACCGGATTTTCCAGTGTCAACATTTTTTCCATCTTTTTTTAGCTCTTTTTTCAGATCAGCGACGGCGGATGGCGGCGGCCACCGCGTTGCCGAAGGCGCTGCAGGCGACCTCGGTCGCCCCGTCCATGAGTCGCGCGAAGTCGTAAGTGACCGTTTTCTGCCCGATCGTGTGGTTCATTCCTTCGAGCACCAGGTCCGCCGCTTCCCGCCAACCCATGTAACGCAGCATCATCTCGCCGGACAGAATCAGTGACCCCGGATTGACCTTGTCCAGCCCGGCGTATTTCGGTGCCGTGCCATGCGTGGCCTCGAACAGGGCCACGCCGGTGGCGTAGTTGATATTCCCGCCCGGCGCGATCCCGATACCGCCAACGCAGGCCGCCAGCGCGTCGGATATGTAGTCTCCGTTGAGGTTCATGGTCGCAATCACGTCGTAGTCGGCCGGGCGCGTCAGGATCTGCTGCAGGAAAGCATCCGCGATCACATCCTTGATAATCAGCTCCCGCCCGCCCGGCAACCCCTTGATCACGTGCCAGGGACCACCGTCAATGGGTTCGGCCCCGAAATACTTCACCGCCGTCGCGTACCCCCAGTCACGGAAGGCGCCTTCGGTGAACTTCATGATGTTGCCCTTGTGGACAATCGTCAGCGAGCGGCGGCCGTTCTCGATGGCGTACTCGAGCGCCGCCTTGACCAGCCGCTCGGTCCCTTCGCGAGAGGCGGGCTTTATCCCGATCCCGCTGGTCTCGGGGAAGCGGATCTTCTTGACCCCCATCTCCTGCTGCAGGAACGCAATGACCTTTTTCGCCCCGGCACTGCCGCTTTCCCACTCGATTCCGGCATAGATATCCTCGGAATTCTCACGGAATATCACCATATCCGTCAAATCCGGCCGCTTGACCGGCGAAGGGACTCCCTCGAACCAGCGCACCGGACGCAGGCAGACATACAGGTCCAGCTCCTGGCGCAGCGCCACGTTCAGCGACCGGATGCCACCGCCCACCGGCGTGGTCAAAGGCCCCTTGATCGAAACCAGATACGTGCGGATCGCCTCCAGCGTCTCGGCCGGCAGCCAGACGTTGTCGCCATAGGTCGCGACCGCCTTCTCACCGGCATAGACTTCCATCCACTCGATGCGGCGCTTGCCGCCGTAGGCTTTCTCGACCGCCGTATTCCAGACGGTCATCGCTGCCGCCGTGATGTCCGCCCCGATTCCGTCCCCCTCGATATAAGGGATGACCGGGAAGTCCGGCACCTGTAGTTTCCCGTCCACCATCGTGATCGCCTGTCCCGCCGCCGGCACCTTTATCTTGTCGTAATTTGTCATTGTCATTCCCTTCCTCTATTTCGGCCTACGAGAACGGCGACGAGAACGCTGAACGATTGGGATACTCTCAACTCGTTATCCGTTCTCGTCGCCGTTCTCGTTAACCGATTTCCCTTTCATACTTATTTGCCCATAAGACTTTTGACAGTACCGCGAATTCAGAGCATCGGTTTTTTGTGATTTTTGTGCATTTTGTGGCTAGAATCCACAGAGCATAAGCCGCCTGCCAACGGACCTTTGCTCGGCTGGACAGGCAAGGTGCCTGTCCTACTTAAAACTCGACCTTGCAATCCGGCAAGGCCGCCCGGATCCGCTCCTGTTCCGCCTCCGGTATCGGATTCCCAGTCAACAGAAGGCTGCGCAAACCGCCAAGCTCTCCGATCGCCGCCGGCAACGCCGTCAGTCGGTTATCCCGCAGATACAAGCGCTCGAGCGTGGCAAGCTGGCAGATGGAATCCGGAAGCGTCTCCAGCGCATTGCCGTTCAGGCGCAGCCACTTCAGCACCGGCAGGTTTCCAATCGCCGCCGGCAACGTAACCAGACGGTTACGATCAAGATTCAGGTAGCGCAGGACCGCCAGATCCCCGATCGCCGCAGGCAGTTCAACCAGCGCGTTGTCCGCCAGGTAAAGGGTGTGCAGCGCCTCAAGCCGCCCGATCGCCGGCCCCAGGGACGTGACACCGGCACGCCCCAGATCCATCCATGGCAGCGCACGCAACTCGCCCAGCTCCTCGCCAATCGCGCCCAGCGTATTGCCGCGCAACGACAGGCGTGCCATCTTATCCAGACCGCCGAGACCGCCGGGCAACGCCGTCAGTCCCGACTCGGACAAATCCAGGTGGAACGTCTCTTCCGCCTGTTGCGCATCCGCCATCGAACGGTAAACCTTCAACTGTAGTGGCGCCTCCTGCGGGAAACACCCGCACAGCAGCCCACATGACATCACCACCAAGAATAATCTTGTCATCCTCTTCCCTCCCGTCTATAAAAAAGTCTGATCAATATAAGCTTGAAAAAGGACAAGCGCAACCATTACTATGTCATCTATGAAAAAAACACTTGCTTTCGCTGTCGTCACTGCATCGTTCGTACTGAGTTCGTTGCCTGTCTGCGCCGTGCCGCTCGGACGCAGCAATGAAGGAATGAACTACCTGTTCAAGGATCCGGTACTTTCGCGTATTACCGCGGGTGCCTATGCAGGCGAAGTCAACCGTGAGATCACGTTCAATAATTCGTCCAATGAAAACGAGATGAACGCCACACGCGTCACGGGCTACCTCGGCATCAGCCTGCTCGAATGGCTCAATGTCTACGGCATCGCGGGACAGAACAAAGCCGAGATCCCCGGCATGGGCGAGGCCGATGGCGAGGCCATCTACGGCGGAGGCATCAGTATCAACCTGCTGAACCACTTCCTGCGCGAGCCAGTGCCCATGGAAGATGCCTTCCGCCTCAATCTGGGTGTACAGGTCCTGAATACGGAAGCGCAGTTCGACTCCGGGATCCTCGATTGGAGTGAATACTCCGGCGCCCTGACCATCTCGATCATCAACCACACCACCGGCAACAAGTACTATTCCCCCGAAAGCATCGCCCTCTACTTCGGCCCGGCGTTCTCGATAATCCGCAGCGATGACATCGAAGGCAAGAACCCCGGCGGCGTAGTCGGCGGTCTCGAGATCTTCTTCACGGACTCGTTCGCCGTTGACCTCCGCGTGGAATTCTTCGAGCAAGCCAGCGCCTCTGCCGGCGTCAACCTGCATTTCTAATGGCTTGGCTATCCGCACTCTTCCTGCAGGGCTCAACGGTCAACACTATCATCATCCTTGCCGCCGTCATCGCCGTAGGGGCGGCGTTCGGTAGACTCAAGGTGGCGGGGATCTCCTTCGGTGTCGGCGGCGTGATGTTCGCCGGACTGCTCTTCGGCCATTTCCATCTCGGCACCGCCAGCGGCGAGGTCCTTCACTTTGTCCGCGAATTCGGACTGATCCTCTTCGTCTACACCATCGGTATCGAGATCGGTCCGGTATTCTTCGCCTCCTTCCGCCGGCACGGACTGCGCCTGAACCTGCTCGCGATAGCCCTGGTCCTGCTGGGTTTCGCCTGCGCCGTCGGCATCTGGCTGGCGACCGATCTGCACATCGCCGCGATTGCCGGCATCATGTCCGGAGCCGTCACTAATACGCCCGGCCTGGCCGCTGCCCAGCAGGCGCTGGGCGAGCTGTTCCCCGGCCAGGCCGCCATCCTTGAACTGCCCGCCCTGGCCTATGCCATTACCTACCCGTTCGGCATCCTCGGGATCATCCTTTCGATGATCCTCGCCCGCCGCCTGTTCCGCATCAACCTCGCGCACGAACAAAAGCCTTTCGAACCACTGACACAGGAAGCCGTCCCGCCACCCATCGCAAAATGCCTCGCCACCGACGCAAGCGCAACCAGGGGGAATCCGCCGGGGCATGCCGGGATCGCGCCGATCTTCCTGGGTATCGTCCTAGGCTTGGTCGTCGGTTCAATCCCGATTCCTATTCCGGGCGTGCCGACCCCGCTGCGGCTCGGTCTGGCGGGCGGACCGTTGCTGGTCGCGCTGGTCCTCGGCCGCCTCCGCCGGATCGGGCCGCTGAACTGGGAGATGCACCCCGGCACCAATCGAACCATCCGCGAGATCGGCATCGCCTTGTTCCTGGCCGTGGTCGGACTGACCGCCGGCGGGCGGTTTGTCGAGACGATCACCACCGGTGACGGCTGGCTCTGGATGGCCGCCGGCGCATTGATCACGCTCGTCCCGCCGGCGATCGTGATCACGGTCGCCCGGCTCTGCCTCAAGGAGGACTATTTGTCGATCTGCGGCCTGACCGCCGGGTCGATGACCGATCCGCCCGCGCTGGCGTTCGCCATCCAGGCGGGCGGCTCCAACGCGCCCGCCCTGGTCTTCGCCACCGTCTATGCCACCGCCATGTTCCTGCGTATCCTCTGCGCCCAGCTACTCGTCGTCCTCTGCGCCCGCTGACTGGAATGGCGCTAAGATAAGCCTCGTTTCATACCACATAAGGAGATTTACAATGACGTCCCGTGAATTAGTGAAGGCCGCGCTGGCCCATCAGGAAACCGACCGTGTCCCCTATTGTATCCTCACCTGCGGGGAGACCAATGACGAGATCAAGCGGGTCAAGGGGGTTGACGATGTCGAGGCATGGCTGGATAACGACGTCGCACAGGTGTGGCCGCCATGGTGGCAATGGAAAGATCTGGCACCGGACTGGCGGGAGTTCGACACCCCCGTGAGCCCTGCCAAAGTGAGGGGCACCGGTAGTTACCCTGACTTCTGGAAACAGATCGAAGCGGCTCGCGCCAAGGATAAATATGTCCTTGCAATGATCTATGGAAGCCATTTCGAGAAAGCCTATTTCTCGCGGGGTATCGAGAACTATCTCTGCGACATCGCCCGTGATTACACATTCGCCAAGGCCCTTTGCACCACAATCATCGACAGGAATATGGTGATGCTTGAGAACATCCTGACAAATCCGGATATTGACGGCGTCCTGTTGGGCAGCGACTGGGGTTCGCAATCCGACCTCCTTATGGCACCGGAGATCTGGCAGGACATGATCCGCCCCGGGGAGCAGCGGGAATACGACCTGATTCATGCTTACGGAAAGCACGTCTGGGTTCATTCTTGCGGTTGCATCACCAAGCTCCTTCCGTCGCTCGTGGAAATGGGGCTGGATGTGCTCAATCCGGTCCAGCCGGAATGTATGGATATCGCCCAGCTCAAGAAGGACTACGGAAGCAAGCTGACCTTCTGGGGAGGACTGAGCACCCAGCGGACTCTTCCCTACGGGACACCCGATGAGGTCCGGGCAGAGGCCCGGAAAGTGCGCGATTTGTTGAGCGCGCAAGGGGGGCATATTTTTGCCCCGGCCCAGGGGATCCAGGGCGATGTTCCCTTACGGAATATTGAAGTGGTGCTGGAAGTCGCACGCGAACGCCGGAATCCGGACACTTATCCTCCAGCACGGGCAACAACCATGCCTGGATGCTGCTCCACAGTTCGCCAATCATAGGCCACAATGCTATTCTCCCCCTGTTGTTTCGTCGTGGATGCGCAGGAAACAAGGGCGCGGAGGATATGTCAGCCGTTCTGTTGGTTCGGAGCTGAAGGCATTATACTTTACAAAACCCCTCGCTGTGCCCGACTTCAAGCCGGGCACAGCGAGGGGTTTTGTATGAGCCTCTATCAGGTGCAGACACCAGGCGGGGAAAACTTGACCGCGGGGCGGCTATCCCTCACTATACCCTCCTTTTACGGAGACCCCTATGCATAACCTGATCTCATGGACCATCAAATTACCGGACGAGGGCGTGAAGCGCGAGACGCGTGTCAACGTCTCGCAACGGGCGTTGAAATGGCAGTTCAAGCGCACGGACCAGGAGACGTGGGATTATGACAGCCAGCCGGAACCGTCAGACTGGGACCGGCTGGAGGATGTGCTGCACCGCCGCGCCGGACGCGGTAATGCCATCAACATGCTGGCCGCCGTGCAGGCCATGCGAGCCAAGGCAGGAGCATGACAACGGATGACCCCACCCCTTCGACCGAGGCGCTCGATTTCTATGCGGCGGCCATCCCCGGCACGGAAAAGGCACTGTGCGAGGAGCTGCGCGAGCTGGGCTTCGGCAGCGTGCGCCTCAACCGCGGCGGGATCCCGTTCCGCGGCACCTGGCACGATGGCTGGCGCGCCTGCCTCGAAAGCCGTATCGCCCAGCGCATCCAGGTGCTGGTCAACCGCTTTCCGGCACCGACACAAGATGCCCTCTATGCGGGTATCCGACAGTTCGATTGGTCGCGTTTTGTCTCCTATCGCCAGACGCTGGCCGTCTCGGCGGTCTGCCATGGCTGCGCGATCAACCATAGCGGTTTCGCCGCCCTGAAGATCAAGGATGCGATTGTCGACCAGGTCCGTGAGAAGACGCAGGCGCGGCCGGATGTCGATCGCGAGGATGCCGATGTGCGCGTGTTCGCCCACCTGGCCAACGACAAGGCCGCAGTCTACCTGGACCTTTCCGGCGAGCCGCTGCACCGCCGCGGCTACCGGAAGGAGGCGGGCGAGGCACCGCTGCGCGAAACCCTCGCCGCCGCCATCCTGCGCCTGTCGCAATGGGACCGCCAGTCGCCGCTGACGGACCCGATGTGCGGCTCGGGCACGATCGCCATCGAGGCGGCCATGTGGTCGGCAGGCATCGCCCCCGGCCTCCTGCGTGAACGCTTCGGCTTCGAGCGCTGGGCGAACTTCACCGCCGAGAGCGCGGAGGCCATGCGGGCGCTGCGCGGCAGCTTGCGCGCCCAGGCCGCGAGCGGGCGCTGCGCGCGGATCATCGCCTCGGACAGCGATGAGTCCGTGCTCGAGATAGCCCGCCAGAATGCCCGCACGGCCGGGGTCAAACCGTCCTTCCGGCAGCACTCCATATTAGAGAACCCGCCGTCAGGTGATTCCGGCACCCTGATCACCAACCCGCCCTACGGCGTGCGGCTGGAAAAGGATCCGCTCTTCTGCCGGCGCATGGGCGCGCTGGTGACCCGCCTGCACGGCTGGCGGGTCGGCCTGATGGCCGGTACACCCGACTACCGCCGCGAGATCACGGCCGCCCCGCGCTTCAGCGTCCCGCTCAAGAATGGCGACCTGGACTGCGAATTTCTTGTTTACGATATCGAATAGGATTCTTATGGCACTGATAAGTCTACGTGAAGTCAGCCTCGCCTATGGCGGGGATCCCCTGCTGGACGGCGTTTCGCTGCATATTGAAGCGGGCGAGCGCGCCTGCCTGGTCGGACGCAACGGCTGCGGCAAATCAACCCTGCTGAAGCTGCTGGCGGGCGCAACCGAGCCGGATAAGGGGGAAATCCTGCGCGCACCGGGGATCCGCTGCGCCTACCTTCCGCAGGAAGTGCCCGACGGACTGAGCGGCACGGTCCGCGAGGTGGTCGAAAGCGGCGACCGGCGGCACGCCCACGCGGAGCACTGGGAACACGAACACGCCGCCGAACAGGCCATGACACGACTGGGACTGGACCCCGAGGCTTCCTTCGAGACGCTCTCCGGCGGCATGAAACGCCGCACCCTGCTGGCACGGGCACTTGTCTGCGAGCCCGACGTACTCCTGCTCGATGAACCCACCAATCATCTGGACATCGCCGCCATCGAATGGCTCGAAGGCTACCTGCTGCGCCGCAACGGCACGCTGCTTTTCGTGACCCACGACCGGGCCTTCCTGCGGCGGCTGGCCACCCGGATCCTGGATCTCGATCGTGGCGCGCTGGCCGGATGGGACTGCGGCTATGACCTTTTTCTCAAACGCAAACAGCAGCTCCTGGAAGATGACGAGGCCATGTGGGAGAAGAAGGGCAAACGGCTGACCCAGGAGGAAGCCTGGATCCGCAAGGGCATCAAGGCCCGGCGTACGCGCGACGAGGGGCGCGTGCGCGCTTTGCTGCGCCTCCGTGAGGAATTCAAGCAACGCCGGCTTGAGTCCGGCACCAGCCGGCTGCAGCTCCAAACCGCCGGCAAATCCGGCTCGCTGGTGATGAAGGCCGAAAACGTGAGCTTCGGCTATCCAGGCCAGCCGCCGCTGATCCGGGATCTGAACCTGCGCATCCTGCGCGGCGAACGGGTAGGGATCATCGGCCCGAACGGCGTCGGCAAGACCACGCTACTCAAGCTGATCACCGGGGCACTGCAGCCGCAAAGCGGCACGGTTACACAGGGCACGCGCCTGGAAATCGCCTATTTCGATCAGTTGCGCACGGCGCTGGACGGCGAGAAGACCATTGCCCAGAATATCGCCGGTGACGGGGATATGCTCGACATCGGCGGCCAGCGGCGGCACGTCTACAGCTATCTGCAGGACTTCTTGTTCACCCCGGCACGGGCGCGCACCCCGGTAAGAATCCTTTCCGGCGGCGAACGAAACCGGCTGCTGCTGGCGATGCTCTTCATGCAGCCCTGCAACCTGCTGATCATGGACGAGCCGACCAACGATTTGGATCTCGAAACGCTGGACCTGCTGGAGGAACAACTACAGCAGAATTCCCAGACCCTGCTACTGGTTAGCCATGACCGCGCCTTTCTCAACAATGTCGTCACCAGCACCCTGGTGTTCGAGGGCGACGGCGTTGTCAAGGCCTACGCCGGCGGCTACGACGACTGGATCATGCAGCGCCAGACCGAACTGGCATCCCCGCCAGCGGCTGCCGCCATTCAAGCGCCGGAACCGGTAAAGCCCAAAGCGCGCAAGCTTAACAACAAGGAGCGGCAGGAACTCAACCAGATGGAAGCCCGTATCGGCGCACTCGAAACCGAACAGGCCAAGCTGCTGACCGAGCTCGGCGACACCGATTTCTACAAGCGCCCCGCCGCCGAGATCGCCGCCGCACAGGCCCGCGCCGCCGCCATCGCGCAAGAGATCGAACAACGCCTGGCCCGCTGGGCCGAACTCGAAGCACCCTGAATACAGGGGCAAGTGCCGGGGTGTCGGGGGCTCCGCGACAAAACACTTCCCGGCGCTACCACCAACAATTAGCAATTCGGCTCACGACTACGGCGACGACTACGGATTGCCTTCAATCGTCCCCCGTAGTCGTCGCCGTAGTCGTTTTGAATCAGTCCTGGCCGCAACCCGGCCACCAAAATAATTGCGTTGACAACCTGCGGTAGCTTTTAATACCTTACAAACATGACCAACATAGTAGTGAATTCATAATCACGATAAAAGCAACGGCAAACGGAGGAATCAATAATGAAAGCATTCAACGATAACTCGCTCTCGATCGGCAATACCCCGCTGGTTAAGCTGAACCGCATGGTGGCTGGCGGTGCCAATGTCTACGCCAAGGTGGAAGGGCGCAACCCGGCCTATTCCGTCAAATGCCGTATCGGCGCCAACATGATCTGGGACGCCGAAAAACGCGGCGTGCTCAAGCCCGGCATGGAGATCATCGAGCCGACCAGCGGCAATACGGGCATCGCCCTGGCCTTTGTCGGGGCCGCACGCGGCTACAAGGTAACCCTCTGCATGCCCGAGAGCATGAGCATCGAGCGGCGCAAGGTGCTCAAGGCGTTCGGGGCCAACCTGATCCTGACCGAAGCCTCCAAGGGCATGCCCGGGGCGATCCGCACGGCCACGGAACTGGCGGCCGAGGAACCGCACCGCTACTTCATGCCCCAGCAGTTCGAGAACCCGGCAAACCCGGCGATCCACCGCCTGACAACCGGCCCGGAAATCTGGGAAGCGCTGGACGGCAACGTCGACGTGCTGGTCTCAGGTGTCGGTACCGGCGGCACGATCACCGGCATCTCGCGTTTCTTCAAGCTGGACAAGAAGAAGGCGATCATTTCCGTCGCCGTGGAGCCGGCCGACAGCCCGGTGATCTCGCAGACCCGCGCGGGCGAGTCGCTCAAGCCCGGCCCGCACAAGATCCAGGGCATCGGGGCGGGCTTCATCCCGAAGACGCTGGACCTGTCGATCATCGACCGCGTCGAGACCGTCACCAACGAGGAGGCCTACGAGATCGGGCGCCGGCTCGCCAAGGAGGAAGGCCTGCTTTCGGGCATTTCCTGCGGCGCGGCGGCGGCGGTGGCCGTTCGGCTGTCCAAGGATCCGGACTTTGCCGGCAAGAACATTGTCGTCATCCTGCCCGACGCCGGCGAGCGCTACTTCTCGACCCCGCTCTTCGACGCCTGAGTCGGTTTGCAAATAAAATATTGACAGGTGCCTGGCAAACAGTTTTAATTTTGACGGTGGTATTACGCCGTCAGTGGGTGGGTTGTTTAAACTATAGAAAGAGGTGGTCGTGAAAAAACTTATGTTGGGGCTTTGCATTCTGGTTGCTGTTGCCGCGTCTGGATGCACGACAGCGTCGAAAGATATGCGGGTGAATGACAAAGGATTCAAATGCCTATCGGATAATGATTTAGTCAAGGCCGAAGCGTTGTTCAATGACGCGCTGGCGATTAATCCGGACAATCTTTACGCCATTTTGAATCTGGGTGTCGTATACGAGAAGACCGGGCGCAAGGCCGAAGCGAAGACGATGTACATGAAGGTCATCAACAGCGGTGCTACAGCTGCTGCGGGAAAAACGACAGGGGAAATCGAGGCCGGCACATCGTTGGTTGATATTGCGAAAAAGAACCTGGCGGACATGAAATAGCCGGGACGGCTTCTCTCGGGTGGGGCTGGCGGTGACCACAGACATGGAGATTACATAATCTCCACAACAGTCTGCTCACCGACAGCCCAGGCCGGGCCGCGCTCCTGGGGGGCGTGAATCTGAAGAAGATCCCCCTTTCTTAGTTTTAAAAAGGTGAGCCCCGCCGGTGAGCGGTCTGCTTTACTGGCGGAAAGCGCAAAGCGACCCCGCGGTCCGCAGATTAAAACCCGCACTCTGCCTGCCTTGTTAAGCATCGGCTCCGATACCACCCGATACCGCTCGGCAGCAGAAGTGCTCTCCCCGCCCTCTTTGCGAATTGCCAACCAGGCCATTTTAAGAGCCTCCCGGTGCGGACCGGATGCGTTGGCAATGGCTTTGAGCAATGGGGGGGGCTGCCAGTCTATTGCAGCATGACACGTTGCCTGGGGATCAAGCAGCGCAGGACACGCGGAACCGGTTGTACAGGGGGCAACAACACGGGAGCCACGGGCGACCAGGATATCGCGCACAGCAAGCAGATCCCGCGAAGGACCCCGCAGCGCGGGCTCGATAACAAGCAGTGTCCCCCCGGGAGCCAGAAGATCAAGGGCTTTTTCAAGCAGCGCGGCCCGCGACTCCATGCGCCCGGCTGATTGCGGCCACAGTTCATTGAGCAGGTGACCGGCCACGATGCAGTCGTAGGGTGCAGCGTCCGATGGCAACGGCGAGCTGCTTGTCGCATCCCAGAGGTGCGTTATCATCCGGGAGCGGGTGTGCGGCGCAAGGCTTTTGACCATGCCAAGAATGCGGGAGCTGGCATCCGCGCACACGACCGAGGCAGCCCCCAGATCGGCAAGGGCAAATGCCGCGGGCCCGGGGCCACAACCCAGGTCAAGAGCCTGCCACGGGCGCGGCGGAGGGGAAAACCCCGCCTCGGACAGCGACCAGCATACCTGGGCATAGGAGACCGGCCAGAAATACAGCAGGTAGGCGCCGGCAAAGTCGGCCCGGTTCATGTAACCGGCACCCGCCAGGGACCGGGTGGCATCCAGCCCCCGGGTCAACTCGCGCAGCGCGCGCATAAGCACGGTGATTTCGCCCGGTCGAAGTTCACCCCCGGCCGCCTTGGCCCCCGATAATCCTTGCATCGAGCGCCACAGTGCAACTAGGCGTACAACCCAGCGGTCCAGATTGGTGGCTTTTGATGTTGAACGTATCGTCCTGCTCATGCCCGCCTTTACTTATTTCGAGGCTCTTGTTTCCTGCGCATTGCCATATCCCGACTAAAAGAACAGGGGGGAAAATAGCATGGCGGCCACTGATTTGCCTACTATTTGTTTTTTGCAAGGTTGTTGCCCGTGTTGAACGGATGAGCTTGGCGAACCGGACGAGAAGCACCGGCAGTTCGTGTCGGTCTGTGAGTTGTGATCCCTGACGACTCGCCCCGTTTTTTCAAACAGAAGTTCCCTGACATGTGATACCCGCCGCCGCCGCACAGGTTTCACCGCCCCTGGCACTTGAAGACATATTCATTCTTTTGACATCGGCACGGTGCCCAGCAACACGCTTTCCAACGTCGGTCCCATACGAATCTCATCGAGCATGACTGAACCGCGGATCATAATAGTATCAAAGGAAGACTGATCCACTTTTGTGCGCAAAATTGATATTGGTTTGGGCAACGTCATATCGGCTCGGAGTACATACACGTCCACAATATCCTGATCTTTACCCCACTTCATTTTAGCGACAAGGATCCCGCCCTCGCCTTCCTTCAGACCGTTCCCATTCCCCCACTCATCGCTTGCCGATGGGACACTCTCATAGACGACAGCCTTCGTTCCTAGACCTATATTAACGCCAACCCCTTGCCCCAGCTGGTCTCCATCATTCATGACCAGCTTAGTCTCTGGATCAAACCCATTATTGGCCAACCCAACATCCAACGCCATCCTGCCTCCGCCCGTTTTAGGATAATAGACCTGGAAAGAAAGCCATAGTTCGGCGCCATCGTCTAATAATCCATTTTCCGCCAATGCCGAAGGAGCTAAAGGACGCGCCCCACCCCAACCAGGAGACGTTGCGCCTCCTTTTGAGGGTACACCTCCATAGGAGAGATTGTCCGCCACGACCTCCGTCCGATGATTTATGTCCCACGGACCTGCAAAGCCAATCTCCGAACTTCCCGATGCGCCCTTCATTTTGCCAACTTTGTAATCCATAGGCTCATACACCGCAAGCCCCACGGGGGCAGCGCGTGTTTTGACCATAATGTTCACCGAAGCGGGTGCCGACCACTGGCCATCGCTGTCCATAACCCGGAAGGCAAAGCGGTCAGGACCAGTGAATTGAAAACCTGACAAGTAAGTTAAGTTTGGAGCGGAGCCAGAAATGGCTCCATGGGCTGGTGGAGAAACTATTTCATAAACCAGCGCATACCCTTCAGGATCTTTCGCCGTCAGGCTCACGGTCATTGGAATGGCTTGTGAAGCCTCTACGGATTGCCCGTTGGCCACGGGTGGTTCGTTTGATGGCAATACGCCTTTGGTATTTCGCAACTCAACGGCCACCGTCCCCGTTACTGCTGTCAATTGTCGCGAATCGCCCGCCGTGACTTCAAAGAGATAGCGCCCCGGAACACCCTCCAAGGTCACCGTTGTTGATGCACTGCCATGAGTACCATTCTCACTGAAGGCCACTTTACCCGGACCATGCACCTTGCACCAATTGTAGATCGTCTCCCCTCCCGCAAGATCGGTGACGGTGGCAATGAGCCGGGTTTGATTCAACGGTAATTTCAGGACTGGCGCCGACGCCTCGACAGAGACAAGTTGCTTAAAACTTTTCAGCGGGGGTGGATTATCCGCTGCAAGTAATAAATCCCGCATCCTTGCAATCTGATTTTTATACTTGGCATCGATCTGGCTATTATTCTCGCCAACGAGCATACTCTGCAGAAAATCGGCGATTTGCGGATCAGGCTTTACCGCAGTAGCCGCAGCTCCATATTTTTCCAGCAGATTGAGAGCACCTCCGATATTTTTGAACCGCAGGTTAAGGATATGGGTTTTTGCCAACGGCACGCCTTCAGCCATGCCCGTGCGATGAAACAAACTGATGATTTCGTCACCGGGCATTGCGGCTGCACCCGTTAGACTCATCTCGCTCGCACTGTCGATCAGCGTACCGCTGACGACATACACGAGTCCTTACCTCAGCCTGGGGATGGGTCGACCAGGCACGCAACGCGGGATACAGCAATCCTCTATCGATACCGACAATATTATTGCTGATCGCCCCGCTCATGCCCCAGGTCCCAATCATGGCCTGGCATAGCATCAAATTTGCAATTTGCTGGGGATCATTACGATCCATCGGATAGATCGGCCGCTCGTTGGCCGCCACCTTCTTCAGCAGGACGGGCAAGCGCTCCCGCAGCGATCCCGAGGGAACCTTGGCAAGCGCTTCGGCAGCTAAGAAGCGAATACTCTTATCTTTGTGTGAAAGCAACTCAATCAACGCAGGAATGGCCTCTGCTGTCTTGAACTCACCCAGCGCCCGGCATATGCCCATGATCTGAGAAGGCTTTGCTTTTTCTAAATATTTGATCAGTGGTAAAGCTAAGGCTTGCGCTTCTTCAGGGCGAGCCGCCAGTTCGATTGCTGCCTTTGATGAGAGCCTCGGCATTTCAGATACGAGATCCCGGAGCAGTTCTGCCCTGGTTCGTGTCTTGGCATCGTAACGATCCGATAACACGGCTTCCGCAACTTCATCGTTATTCAATATGAGCTCAGGCCTTTTTGAAAAAGTCCGGCCCGTGATCTCGATCTGCCTCAACGGCGCCGCATAGGTGAGTAGGGCCGCTGTTGACATCCACATATAGCTGCATGCCATAGAGGGTGCTTCTCCCTCTGCATTATGACGCTCATACTCAAACCCGCCGTTCCAATGCCGGCAGAGATCCATTTCGGCTTTAATCCCGCTGAAAAAACTAGCAGCGGCATGCTCACCTCCCACATTAGCACCAAGTGGTGTCCATATTAATCCAGGGTAGCATATGATATGCCCGCGGCCACGGTCAATCGTTGCACCGGTCGAAAGCTTAGAGAAAAATCGAGTCTCTTGAGTACGATCATCCTGCATGGCAAAGCAAAGCGCCCCCAACCCGCTCTTGCCATTGTCCTCATTCACATTGGCTAGCGGCAGCCCTTCCACGTAGTAGTGAAAAGTACCCAAGCCAGCCGTCGCCGAAAGGGTCGTCACCACACGCTCAATGGCAGGATCGAGCTCAGGAAGATTTATCCCGCACTTTCGAGCCAGCACCAAGCCAAGCGCGGTCGGCAAGGTCGACGCATGCATGGTATAACCAATCGTGAAAGGATCATTATAAACCCCTTCCCTTATACTGATTTCGAACCTGTGTCCAACCGCCCCATTGGACCCCTGCCCATGAGCGATGGACAGCGCGACGGCTTCAATACTTGGCAGTACTTTGGGATCCTTGGTCTTGAGGTAATACTCGGACAGCACAATCAGGCGCAATCCGCGGTCCCATCGTCTCAACATTCCCGAGCTTGATGTAATCAATTAAATTCTGAGCCAGACATTGAGCGTAGGCATAATCTTGTGCTTTCTTCTGGCGAGCAGCATTTTTCGGATTTTTGGGATCATTGCCCGCTAGCAACGCCAAGGTGGACAAGCCGACAAACCCCGCATCCTCATTAGCCATGATATAGTCGAGACCTTCTTCAAGTATTTTGGCAGATTTTGGGCAGTTATAAGGAGCGGTGGCACTGTAAGCACCCATGGTTCGCAGGGTCATGGCCAACACCATGGTCTTGCCAGCCCGCCAGACCGACATTTTCAGCAAACCGGGGTTCCGCGCCTCGGCATCGCCGATGACCTGACCGAATGCAAGTCGCGCGTCGGACGTAAAGGCAACCGGCTCTGCTCCCGTGCCATTGGCACCGAGGATGACATCGCCAACCTTGAGCACGCCATCCGCAGGAGACCCCGCCTCTATGGTCTGAACCAGGATCTGGCGACTTTCGCTCGTCTCAACGGTCGGATCATAACGTTTGCCCTTGCCCTCTGG